>JBMYXW010000091.1:0-8271 GCA_049608825.1 Chitinophagales bacterium | reverse complement strand
TTTTCTCATGCCAATGGTTTTCCCGCCAAAAGCTATCAACACTTCTTTCAGTTTTTCGACTCTCAATACGAATTTAGTTATGTCAACAAGTTTGGACATGGTGCATACAAACCAGGACGAAACTGGAAAGCCTTGACTCAAGAACTCATTGCAGATATAGAAGCCAAACACTCTCAACCTATCATTGGAATGGGACATTCATTGGGGGGCGTGCTGACTCTTTTTGCGAGTATTCAAAGACCCGAATTATTTGAAAAAGTGGTCATACTTGACCCGCCTATTTTCAACAAACGAATGAGATTAATGATGTTTTTCAACTATCATTTGGGTTTGGCAGGATATCTTGTTCCTATTGCCCAAAAGGCAAAAAAACGCCGAAGCCGTTTTGAAAGCAGAGAACAAGTTTACGAATCTTTTAGAAAAAAATCGCTCTTCAAGAATTTTGACCAACAATGTTTTAAGGATTATATTCAGCATGGCTTCAAGGAGGCATCGGATGGAAATGGGATAGAGTTGGCATATCAAAAAGAAGTGGAATATGGAGCTTTTTGCAGTACACCTTATTATTTGGGGGATACTACTCTGAAAAGACCCACGACCTTTGTTCATGCTACGGAAAAGGGAGTACTGCGACCAGAGGATTTGGCGCATTTGAAGAAAGTTTTTTCACCACAAGCCAACTTTGTTCCTTATGAAGGAGGGCATTTATTCCCATTTGAAACTCCCAAAAAAACCGCACACCTATTGCAAAGCATCATAGAAAACTAATCTTCTATTTTGATTTGCAATGGTGCATTGTTTTCTTGTAATAACTATTCTTGCGATTTTAGACACAACAATAGTTGGCGCTCTTATTATTTTCAACTGGTAACTGGTAACTGGTATAGTAGTGTGCAAACAATAGTTTTTTTTAAAACTCAACATAAAGCCAAAGTTTTTATGAGGTTTTTAGTTTCACTCAACTGTTAGGGTAAATATAAATAACATGGAATAAAGAGCTGTAAACTACATGAGCAAAAATACATCACTTTTGCAGTTCATTAGCTCCTTATTCGATAAACGGAGGTAAATTGGGGTTATTCGGTAAGAAATGAAAGATTTTTGAAATTTATTGTTAAACAATATCTTCCAAATACTCCAACAACAATCTCACACCATAAGCCGTAGCACTTCGCTGGCTAGAATATTCAGAATGTCGAATAATCATGCCTGCAATATCCAAATGCGCCCAAGCAGTATGACCGTCCGTGAAAGTCTCCAAAAATTTGGCAGCGGTAATCGCTCCTGCCACTGGTTTTTCAGAGAAGTTTTTGATGTCTGCAATGTCAGATTTCAGCATTTTCTTATAGCTGTCCCAAAGCGGCATTCGCCAAACACGTTCTCCTACTTTGTCGCCCGCTTTCGCCAAAGCTGCTGCCAATTCATCGTTGTGACTAAACATCGCTCCTGTTTCAAAGCCCAATGCCCGCACACTACTACCCGTCAAGGTAGCCAAGTCAATCATTACATCAGGTGAATAGTGTTTTTTCATATACGCCAAACCGTCCGCCAATACCAAACGCCCTTCGGCATCGGTATCCATCACTTCAATCGTTTTGCCGCTGTAAGAACTGATGACATCCCCTGGCTTGATGGCATTGGCATCCACACAGTTGTCAGTACTTGGTACGATTCCAATTAGGTGAATCTGTAATTGTAGTTTTGCAGCCACTTCCATCGCCCCCAAAACTGCCGAAGCTCCGCCCATATCGCTTTTCATATAGGGCATAGATTGGGAATTTTTGATGGACAAACCGCCTGTATCGTAGGTAATTCCTTTCCCAACTAAGCCTACTTTCTTCAATTCTCCTTCTCCGTCAAAACCTTTGGGTTTGTATTCCATGATGATGAATCGAGGCGGCAATTCACTTCCTCTATTAACGGCTAATAAGGCGTGTAAACCAACCGTTTGGCATTGAGCCTTGTCAAATACAGTAACATCAAAACCGTATTTTTGGCCCGACTCCACTGCCCAATTTGCCAAATATTCGGCACAGACATTATTAGAATCTCCATTTACCAAGTCCATGATTTCCAACTGGGTGTCGGCAATCGCTTCAACTCTGTCACCAACCTTTTGTGCATCTTCAAAATCACTAAAAACGCTAATACTCGCATCTTCGGTGGTGAGGACACAGGTCTTTTTTTCATCGGTTCGGTAGAGTCCAATATTGTATGTTCCCAACTTGATTCCGTTGAGGGCAGCTTCAATAGTCATTGCGGGGTCTTCGCTTTCGTTATTGTATTTGAAGCTGATACCGATGTCTTTCGGAAGTTTGGTTTTGAACTTATGAGTGAAACTTCTAAAAGCGTTTAGAATGATTGAAAAATTAGGTTTTTTGCCTAAACCTAATAGGTACAGTCGCTTGAATGTAGATTGTCCGTTGAGATACAGGGGCAATATTTCCTTGGCGTTTGCCTTGAAGTCTTCTTGAAGTACCTCTACTTCAATATCGGTAATTCGAGCGATTTCGGCTAAACAGGCTTCTCTATTTTCTTGGCTTATCGGTACAATGACCGCTTGAGTTTTATCTTGCATTTTTATAATTTTAGTTGTTTTGTGTTTTTTAAAAAAAATCGGGCAAAGGTAAACATCTAAACACAAACTCATAGAATCTCCATTCCCAAACGATACTGTTCTGCAAACCATTCTTCAAGATGCGGATTAACATTGCCTCCCAAGGCATCCACCACTTTTTTTGCCCACACCAAATATTTTCGTTTTCGTTCTGGCGACCAGTCAGGCGGTTCATTGGCAATGTCGGTGATATTCGCAGTTTTGTCTGCCAATTTAACCAATTTCGCTTCTTTAGATAAGTTGGGAGCTTTCACGATTTGGTGGTTTTTGCGTTCACTCCAAGCCATAGTTTTGTCGTCCGTTACCTCCAATACAATACTCGTTACTTTCTCACCAAACAAAAAATCCAATTCTTCTGCCGTAGCATCGGTATCTTCAATCGTATCGTGTAGCAATGCTGCCATCAAAGTATTTTCATCATTCACCAAGCCCACTTCGCTCAATATTTTGGCGACTCGAATGGGGTGATTGATGTAGGGAATAGCAGCCTTCCCTTTGCGTTTCTGGAGTTTGTGTTTTTGGGCTGCAAAGTCTAAAGCGGTGATAAACAAAGAAAAATTTACGCTCATTTGGATAACTGTTTTGAATGAATTGTAAAATTAAGTAAATTCACCCATTCGGAAAGATTCTTTTTCTTTCCTGCTAAAATCAAAAACCATTCACCATCCAATCACCCATCAATATACCTACTCCAAAAAAGGTAGTCACTAAGAGACTGTACTTTCTGCGAAGTAGCTTCAAAATCATCTTTTACCTTGCTCTATTCTTTATGATACACATCGTACAAGCGGGCGACACGCTTTTCCAATTGTCTAAAAAATATGGCGTTACAGTCAACAGTCTCAAAAAAACCAATCATCTTTTGTATGATGGACTGTGGATTGGTCAACGCCTCACTATACCTATTGTAGCCAATAGCGATAGCTCCAATTCCTCTACTCCTGCAACAACTCAATACAAATCTTATACCGTTCAAAGGGGAGATTCTCTCTACAAAATTGCTCGAAAATTCAGTATTGGCATTGAAGCACTAAAAAAAATCAATAGATTGAGTAGCAATTTTTTGAGTATCGGACAAACATTAAAAGTACCTAATGGAAGTTCGAGTTCAAACTCCAATACAGGTTCTTCAAACACAAATTCTGGGTCAAATTCGAGTGAGTCAAGTTCTAACTCTGGCGGCAATAACGGTTCTTCTTGGGCGATTTATACGGTCAAAAAAGGGGATTCGCTCTACAAAATTGCCACTAAATTCAAAATAAAAGTTGAACGTCTCAAACAAATCAACCTACTCTCCTCCAACAATTTGTATATCGGACAAGAATTGAAAATTCCGAGCGGAAATAGTGGCGAAAATACTTCAACCCCCAACCAACAAGAGGACAATGACAATTTGGTGATTTACACCGTTAAGTCAGGTGATTCACTTTACACGATTGCGTGGATTTATAATACTACGATCGATGCCATCAAACAGCTCAATGGATTGAGGAATAATTCGCTTACACTTGGACAAGAATTGAAGGTCATCAAAAATCGACAAGACACAAATTCTGACAATTCTAATACCGATAATTCCAATACCGACCTTTCAGACACGACTCCTACGATTCCGACAACGGATACTGAATACGAATATTACCGAGTCAAAGGAGGGGATTCTCTTTGGAGTATTTCGAGAAAATTTTCTATTGGAGTAGCAGATTTGAAGCAATGGAATACCCTGTACAGCAATAGTTTGAGACTTGGACAATTATTGAAGGTTGGCAAGAAAAGTGGTTCTTCTTCGCCTGTTGTGGTAGTAGAAGAAGATAAGAAGGAGGAAGGATTGACTTTCGATTATCAACTAAGACTTCAAGGTGCGGTTGGGGCTTGTGATGTGAACTATGGACAAGATGTTCGGAAAGTTCAAGAACGATTGCTGCAATTGGGCTTTTTATCTCAAACAGCTTTCAATGCCGAACAATCCCCTTTTAGCTCCACAACTATCAGTCGATGGCAATTAACGGAAACGATTGAAGCCATCAAAACTTTTCAGAAAGTGGTGATGGAAGCCAAGAAAATTGACGGCTGCATATCGCCTAATCACGAAAGTTTGATATTTTTGAATACAGCCGTTGCACCCATTTCTGCCAGTAAGCTGCAATCCATTCAAAGTGCCTATCAGATGTTTAACTTCAAGGCAGTGGATGGAAAAACACTTATGAGCAGTTTGCAAAAAGCGGTTGGAGCAACGAATTACGGCAATTTGAAACAAGATCTCATCAACCTTCAAAAACGCTTGGTCGACTTGGGAAACCTTTCTCAATGGCATGGAGAAACGCCAAGTTTGAAGCAAACACCTCCTTCAAAAATTCACCACACAATCGCTGCCCTCAAACGTTTTCAATCCGACCGTGTGATTTATTGGAAAGGAAAAACGAAGCATGTCGGACAGGCGGCTCAAAAGTATCAATATGGTATTGCAGCTCCGAATGATTTGACCCATTATCTACTCCAAAATTTCACCGATTACCGCATTACTTTTCCTTTGGCGAAGAATCCTGCGGTGAGAGAAGCTGCAGAATTTCGCAATTTTGTGAAAGCATATTTTACGGAGGATGTGACGGGTATCGCTTATTTTGGAAGGGTCAAAGCCGAAAATATTGACCTGTGGGAATACCGAAAATTGGGTTTGAGCAATGCCGAAGCAAGAGCCTTGCAGTATGTATCACAACACGAAGGGAATTTTGATGCGATTAACAGTTATGACAAAGCTTTGTTTTCGTGGGGTTTCATTCAGTTTGCAGGCGGCAATGGGGGGTTGGTGAGTATGTTAGCAATGATGAAACATTTGCAGCCTGAGACTTTCAAATCGTTTTTTCAGGATTTTGGGATTGATGTGGAATACAGTATTCACACAGTTCGCAAGGATATTCGAGAAGCCAACTTGGTGATTTTCGACCGTTTTTCGGGTAAGTTGTATCGAGGCTTGCCTGCCGAGCAATATTTGAAAGACAATAAGTTGTTGTTTGGCGTATTTATTCGAGCCGCTTATGATAAGAATGTACAATTGGCGCAGATTCGAGCGGCAAAGGATAAATATGTAGTACCTGCTCTCAATATCAAGCTCAACTTACGTGTACCTGTGGTTCAGAAACTAAGCAGCAATAAACAGTCTATTTTGAAAACCTATGTGGGACCTGCTGCTAAGAACTACAAAACAATTTGGGAATACCGTTCGATGAAACAAAAAGGGCGGATTCGGGAGTCGGTGATGGACTTCAATAGTATGCCCATTTCAAAGATTATTCGCTCTGAAATGGGTATGACGGTTTTGATTGATTTGACGGTCAATCAGTGGATTCACAAGACCCGTGATTTGTTTATGGATGCTATCTATAAGGTTGCTTCACAAGAACATCTTTCCACCGTTAATAAGATTGCGAGGGTAAACGAATTGAAAGTTTTGAAGCTGATGGAGACGATGGCCGAGCCGAAATTGAAGTATCGAATTCAAAATATTCGTATGAATAGTGGATTGAGTACGGCTAAGTAGTGGGTTGGTCATTTTTAGATTTTTTATTGCCGAATGTTATTTTATGCTTCTCTTGCCTCTAAATATAAAATTTTAAAATGAATATAACAATCCCAGAATTTAGGCAAAAAAAATCAAGTGCAAATTCTCTCCCCTCCATCCACAGGAATAATCGCTCCATTTATCCATGCAGATTCTTCTCTGCAAAGCAAATAAATCACATTTGCTACATCTTCGGGAGTAGTCAACCGCCCATAAGGGTTGCGAAATTTGGACTGTGCTTTCATGGTCTCACTCCCAGGAATCATTCGCAAAGAAGGGGTATCTGTCACCCCCGCTTGTACTACATTGCAGCGAATTCCATAAGGAGCAAATTCCAAGGCAATCGACCTGCAAATCGCTTCTAATGCCACTTTTGCAGCCGAAACTGCTGCATAAGCTCTCCATGCTTTTTGATTTCCTTCACTAGTCAAACCAATAATTCGTGCATCTTCGGCAAATAAACCTTGTTTCCAAACCTCGTTCACCCAATCGTATAGACTCAATGCCATCGCCTCAAGTGTATTATTGAAGTCTTGGCGAGAAAGGATATCGGGATGGTATTGTTGAGAGGATTCAATGTTTTCTTGGAGTTTTTGTAATAATTCTTCGGTAGAAACAGTCCTTGTTTCTGAAGGATTAGAGCTATTAGGAGGTGGGAGGTTTGTTTTTTGGAGAGGAACAAGTAGCTTCAGGTTGCCTTTGGCGATAGAATGTAAGAGCAAACGCACCTTTTCATTCGACTGCAATTGAGCTTTGAAGTTGACAATTACTTCTGTCATTTTATCCAAACGAATCGCATCTACATTAAAGGTTTGAAGCTTTACTCCCTTTGCCCTTATTCCTGCAAAGACTTTTTCAACGCCTTTCATTTGACTTCGTCTGTCTCGATGCAGTATGCAGATGTTCATCCCTTCAGAGGCAAGTTTTTGAGCAGTTGCCAAACCCATACCACTAGAACCGCCTAAGATGATAGCCCAATAATTATTGTTTTTGAAATTGGTCATACCAAGTAAGTTTTTGTTTCTTTTTACTTTTACATGATGTTTTTTTGGAACAAAAATCTCCTGTAAAATTATAAAAGCTTAATTAGATAGAAAATAATCTTTAGTAAGTTCACCTTTCTCCGTCAACTAACAGCAAAAAATAATAGACATTATTTCCATTAAAACACTGATTATCAGATATAATAAAAGTTTTTTCTTGCTAAGGCATCGAAAACACCCTATTTTTCTGTGTCAGAAATCAAGTTTCCTTTCCTATTGAATCCTATTATTATGGTGTTTATTTGCAGTATAATTAGTCAGAAAATATTGCTTTTCTTGTAATAAATATCTTTTGGTTTTTTTCATTATTCTATAGGAGTGTTAAATTTCAACACATAATTTGTTGAAATTTAGTAAGAAAATGAAAAACCTATTTTACTTATTATAAAACCATTCTATTAACATTATTGGCTATCAATGGAAGTTGACAGTTATAAGGTTATACAAGCCGACAAAGGTTATTGTAGGAACTATATCTCGTCAGTTTAAATTTGATAGAAAAATGAAAGTAACATTGAAAGCCCACAACATTGCTTGGCGTGGGGTAAAAAAATTAAGATTTGCTCCCATTAACTTCACGGTTAAACAGGGGGAAATATTTGGATTGTTGGGAGATGCTGCAAGTAAAAATATGGATTTTTTGCACATTTTAGCAGGTACATCTCTTCCAAAATTAGGTTCATTGACAGTACTAGGAACTTCTAATATTGCAAGTGTTAGATATCAAATAGGTTCTACTTTTGATACCTTAGGCTTCATAGATAAATATTCTATTGAAAAGAATATAAAAATACTGTGCATGCACAAAGAAATTCGTCCAAAGGAAGCTGCAAAAATGCTGCATCTTTTTGATTTGTGGAACTACAAAGGTAGAGCATTTGGAAAGTGTACTCGAGAACAGAAAAAACGAATGGAGATTGTGTGTGCTTTGATTGGCAATCCCGAAATTATATTACTTGACAAACCCTTGCAGTTTTTGAAAGGAGGAACTGCCCTGATTGTTTGTAAATTACTACTTAAAGCTGCAGCAAATGGTCAAACAGTTTTTATAA
>JBMYXW010000090.1:0-8283 GCA_049608825.1 Chitinophagales bacterium | reverse complement strand
TAAGAATATACAAAAACCTATTAAGGTTGTCGTTTTACTACGCCCGACTTAATTTTCTCAATGTATTCTTCGATTTCTTTCTTCACTGTTTTTCTCATAATGATCAATCCAAGTATGTTGGGAAAGCACATGGCAAAAATCATCATGTCTGAAAAATCTGTTACTGCGGTAAGTGTTGCAGCCGAACCGACTACTACAAAAAAGCAAAACAAGACTTTGTAGGTAACATCTGCCATTTGACTTCTTCCAAATAAGTAAGTCCATGCTTGAAGTCCATAATAAGACCAAGTAATCATGGTAGAAAAAGCAAAGAGAATCACGGCAATGGCTAGTACAATTGGAAACCAACTGATAACACCTCCAAAAGCAGCAGATGTCAATGCAACTCCATCAGCAGCTGTTGAATCGTGGTAGTTGTCTGTAATGATAATCACCAAAGCTGTCATTGTACACACTACAACTGTGTCAATAAAAGGCTCTAACAAAGCTACCAATCCTTCACTTGCAGGATTGTTGGTTTTCACCGCAGCGTGTGCTATTGAAGCAGAACCAACTCCTGCCTCATTTGAGAAAGCAGCTCGCCTAAAACCCTGTATCAAGACACCAACAAATCCACCTCCAACAGCTTCATTCGAGAATGCAAGGGTAAATATTTTGCCAAGTGCAGTAGGTAATTCTCCAATATTCGCTCCAATAATAACCAATGCTGCTGCTACATAAATCCCTACCATGAAAGGAACTATCTTCTCTGTCACATTGGCGATACTCTTGATACCTCCAATGATTACCACTGCTACCAACACTGCCATAATCAAACCAAACACCCATCCAGAACCTTCTAAAAGTCCAAATGTTGATGAAAATTGCTTGTATGCTTGGTTTACTTGAAACATATTTCCACCACCGAAAGAACCTCCTATACACATAATCGCAAAAAAGATGGCCAATATTTTCCCAAGTCCTTCTTGCCCTTTTTCCTTCAATCCTTGACTGAGGTAATACATCGGTCCCCCATATACTTTTCCAGTGGCATCTATTTGTCTATATTTCACACCTAAAGTACATTCTACCAATTTGGTCGACATTCCTAAAAGTCCTGCTACAATCATCCAAAAAGTAGCTCCTGGGCCTCCAATAGAAATAGCAATTGCTACTCCTGCAATATTTCCCAAGCCAACTGTTCCAGACAAAGCCGCTGTGAGTGCCTGAAAATGAGACACTTCTCCTTTATCTTTGGGGTCTGTATATTTTCCACGTACTACATCTATCGCCAATCTAAAGCCTCGAATGTTGATAAATTTCATGTAAACGGTGAAAAAGATGGCTCCTGCGACCAACCAAAGAAGTACTAGGGGAATATCTTGCCCACTGATATTGGCTATTGGAAAAAATATAACCGCTACTACTACATCTGTAATCGGCTGAAAAATATCGTTGATTCGTTCATCTATCGTCTTTCCCTGTGCCCACAAAAATTGAGGCGAAAGGAAAGTCATAAGCAAGTAGATTATTCTCTTCATACTAAGGTGATTTTTTTTCTGGAATTTTTAAAAATCAAATTAACAAAAAATTCTTCACTATCTGTAATTAAACGGTCACTGAATAGCCACAAATAGGAAAAAATGCAAAAAGCCTTTCCAAACTTGCTGTTTGGAAAGGCTTTTTTAAATTCAATCACAGATTACGCAGATATTTCAGATGTCACAGATAAACAATCAGTTGGATAGTTGAAATATTGAAACACAAAAACATAAATTTTTATTTATCAGAAATTTATGTTTAGAACTGCGAAATGTAGGTTCAATAGTTTAGCAATTCAACAATAAAGCCATTCAGCCCTAGTTGTATATAACCACCTTTTGCTGCTGCATTTGATTATTGAAGGTCACTCTAATCAAATAAACTCCTTGTTCCAAATCGGACGTATTCATTTGATAATTTTGCAGTTGAATATCTTTTGCTTCAAAAACTTGTTTTCCAGCAAGGTCAAATAATTGAATATTTGCTCCTCCTTCTCCTAAGTGCGTATTTATTACATTGAGTATGTCAGTGGCAGGGTTTGGATAGATTTTTACCAAATCATTTACGATATCAAACTTGTCAATCCCAACAGGGTTGTCATCTGCCAAATCATACAGCACTACATCATCCACTCCTGCTTCCACAATACTTCCTCCATCAAACTCTAATTCAGCATCTGGAATCAATACATCTGCTGCTACAAATCTAAGCTGAACGGTATTGGTGGCTTCCACATGGTCTTTCAATCGAATAGAAGCGAATCTCCAACTTTGGTCGGTAATATTCACATTTTCTATTTGTACCCATGGCCCTTCATCTCCTGATACATATACTTCCCAAAAATCATTTCCTGGGTTTGCACCTTGATTGTTGCTGTACCAACGATGGTAAGATATTGCAGGAGCAGTATAGCCTTTGATGTTGTAAATAGGCGATGTTAAAGTAGTTTTACCATCATCTACATCGTTTCCTCCCAGTCCATTGCCACCATTGGAATTTCCTGTGAAAGCACACTGATTATCTCCAGTTGGCGAATTGTCTGTACCCATTTGAACCTCTTGCCCTGCGTCATTGAAGGTAGGGCTGGGAACTCCGATTTCCCAAATACCCGTACTTGCATCATCTTCTTCCAATCCAATCGTCCAACCATGCTCTACATCCGAAAAATCATCTACTCTTTTTTCTTCATATCCAACCATTATTTGATAGGTCAGATCTGGAAATTCTATATCTGTTGCACCTATAGGGTCAATTACAGGAACTGCGTCTATATTGCTTTGTACTTCAATGTAATAATCAATAATATTTCCTTTCCCATTTGCTATTATCCAAGTAGTATATACATCTTCTTCTATAAAATTACCTGCAACTGCCGTTTGGTATTCAGATACCCCCCTTTCCTTGTGATGTACCACTGTGCCTTCTACAAAAGGAAGATAATTAAAGTCTATATCAACAGTATAATCTATTTGAATGACTTCTTGAGCCGCTGCAAAAGAATCATTCTCATGTTCTACTTCCGCAATCAACTGCAATTTGATTCCATGGATAGCAAAAGCTTCAATGATATCTATACTATTTGGAGTACCGTCTGACAAGTTTCCATTGTCATCATCGGCTATCAAGGCTTGAAACAGTATGTCACTATACAACAAACCTTCATCTCCTTCTGCCCTCATTGGTGTTCCAAAATGAGAACCAATAAAAATTTGAAACATTTCGTTCATTCCGATTCTTTGTCCCAAATCCCACCATGCACCTGCAATGATTTCTCCATCTGCATGTACTTGACCTACCAAATCTTCTGGATATACCTTTGGTTCTATATCATATCTTCGGATAAACGAATTACTATTCCCTGTTTGAAAGCCTCTTGATAAAATGGGTTCATTCGTCAAGGATAAACCCCAAACATCAGCATAACCTTCGCCCAATGCGCCATTGAAGAACTGTGAACCTAAAAATCCATAAAATTCATAATTAATGTTGTGTGCATATTCATGATAAACCACATCTGCCATTAGTGCCAAACTAAAACATCCGCCACCTTCTCTGAAGAAATTGATACTACTACCATCTGCAAAAGCATTGCAAGTTCCATCTGTTCTATCTATATGAGTCGGCATACTAAAATCCAAGCCTGTCATTCCTACTGGCACCCAAGCTTTCATCCAGTCATGTATTGTATTTAAAGATTTGTAGGCAGATACGACTGTTAAATCAGCTTCTTCAGGCAACAAAATTTGCTGCTCATCATTCGTAATCATCACCTCATAACTTGGAATATTTGCACTGTTTCTGCTTTCGCCTTCATAAACTGTGGAAAAATCTCCCTGCATATAAACAGTTGCAAGAGTAGGTTCTTCTATCTCTACATTCAATCTACCACTAATATCTGTCTTGTACTCTTCTCCGCCAATTACCACACGCATATTTGGCAAAAAACCCAATTTTGCAGGGTCATTTGCATTTTCAGTAGCATTTCCCATTACAGTCCATTCTCCTTGAATCGGAGCAGGAACAGGAGGCTCATAGTTGTGAATTTGATTTTGACGATAATAGACAATTCCGCTATTGGCATCTACTAAAGTGTATAATCGTTCTGGCGAACCTTCTTCTCCTATTAAACCAATCATTCCTTCATACACCAGTCTATATTCGTATCCTTTCTCAGCAGGAATCGGCAAAATCTTCAATCCTGTGATTTCAATATCTTTAACTGTTCCTTCTAAATTTGCAGCCATAAATCCATTGATATTATCTTGACCAACAGTTGGCGTAATATCTATTTCTTCGTGATTGTAAACATCCATTGTAAAACCCACCACTTCAAACTGCTTTGTCATCATTACTTGTACTGAAGAATTCCACAAATTTACATTCTTATAATTTTGGGTAAACCTAACATAGTAATATTTATCCGTCTCATTGGTCTGTTGAAATTGTAAATTCTCTAATGGAAGTCTAAATCCCTTCAATTCAGTAGTAAGAAAAAATCGAGCTTTATCTTCAACACTTCCTTCAATCCCTACCTCAATAGGAGAACCTGCTGCTCTCAAAGGTAGTTCTGTAAGGGTGTTAAATTCAACGTACCAATGTCCATTTCTTTCTTGAAATTGTTGCCATTCGGACTGATTTCTGAGCGTATTTTGCTGGTCTGGTTTTAGGATATCCACTGTTCTATGAAAAATGGAATAATTATTTGCGTGTTCATGCCCATTGGCATAACCATAGTTCGTTAGCAACAACAATACAAACAAACAAATAAATTTGTTGAAATAATGCATGATGGATGGGTTTTGTGAATAAATAGTGCAATAAAAGTAATTATATAAAACTAAAAACAATAGGCAACAAAGATGCAATTCTGTATTTAAAAAAAATGCTATTCAACGGACATAATCTTATTTGATTGCTTTGGGAATAAAAAAATCCCCAGCAGCCTAAGCTACTGGGGATTCATTATCATTCTATCCAGAATATATTATCGCTATTACTTAGCAATGTATAATCTTTCGTGATGTACTGCTCCCAAATCGGTCACAATTTCGAGTATGTAAACACCTGATGGAAGGCTTTCGCTATTGAACGGTAAGCGATAAGTCAAATCCGATTCAGCTGTTCCGCTATATACTTTTGCAACTTCACGACCATCCATGGTAATAATTCTTGCATCAATATAAGCTTCCTCATAAATAGTGAACTCAATCGTTGTTCCTGTTGTAAACGGATTCGGATAAACCTTCACTGTTTCAGCTAAGTCTTGTTCCAATGCTGATTTAGGGGTAGTTGTTCTACAACCTCTTCGTCCACGAGTTCTCAACATTACGTCTGCTGTACCAAGCGTAGTAGTACCTGCACAATCAGTAATTGTGATGTGGTATTTACCTGCGTGTAATTCAATCAGTTCTAAATCGCTCGTTTTAGGAGGAGTAGGAGTAGCAGGTGCAGTAAATGTACCTGTTTCAGAGTAACCATTCGTTGAAGTAGCACTCCAACTATAAACTCCACAAGAATTATCACCACCAGAAACAGTAAAAGTAGCATCTCCATCTTTCTTTCGGTTAGCTGCTACACAGGTCTCTCCAGTAGTAACCGTTTCGTCAATTTGTGGAAGTAACTCACCAAAAGTACCTTCACTCGTAAACATTGCCTCAAATGGAGAACAATTGTTAGAATCGGTAATAATCAATGTCCAATTTGCCTCATCTGCATATTCCACTCGGTA
Source organism: Chitinophagales bacterium (assembly GCA_049608825.1). Classification (GTDB taxonomy): domain Bacteria; phylum Bacteroidota; class Bacteroidia; order Chitinophagales; family UBA2359; genus JAUHXA01. The sequence goes on along the minus strand of JBMYXW010000090.1, from coordinate 2,534 downwards.
TTTCACACAGCCTGAATTAGGGGATGAGAATGGGCCTGTTATACTTGCAAAAACAGTTGAAGGAGTATGATTGAACTCGATTTCGTAAGGTTGTACACCTCCACAAACCTCTGCAATGTAAATGTTGTTTCCAGCAGCATTGTCTTCTAATACTTGACCTGTTGCAGATCCTTGAGCTATAGGCTCAGGTATTGTAACAGATTGACATTCGCTATCAAAACAACCATTTTGAACATTTCCTGTATCGTTAATATCATCCAAATCAGTAGTAATCGGTGATGGATTAGGATCACAATCAGTACATTCATTATAAGCACATACTAAGTAATCACCTGGAGTCAATCCACTAAATATACCATCTGAAGAACCTGCTCCTGTTGCGGTTCCTGCTTGTTGTTTCGCTACAAAACCAGTATTACCTAAGTTGTCTTCTGTATATACGAAGAAGTAATGGTCATAAGTTGCGCCCATATTTTCAGTACCATTGGTAGATACCTCTAAATCTTCATTAGCACAGATATTTGGATTAACGGTTAATACACCTGCCTCAGCCAAACATGGTGTTGCACTTACCTCAGCAGTTGCAGTACCAGTACAACCATCATCAGTGGTTACAGTTACAGTATAAACTCCTACTACAGTTGTAGTAATTGTTTGGGTCGATGCCGTATTAGACCAAGCATAAGTATTAGGAGTATTTGGATATTCGCCAGCATCTAAGAATGCTTCACGTCCAGGACAGTACTCAAATGTACCTGTGATTTGTACGACTGGTAATGGATGAATGGTTACTTCTACACTACTAGTAGAGGTACAGCCATCTGCACTTGTTACAGTTAAGAATACACCATGAAGTGCATCTACTCCAGTATTATTATCAGGCCAGTTTACTCGAACTACTCGACGATTTGTAACTCCTCCATTATTACCCGTATCATTATGATAGGTAATAGCATCAGCTGTTGGTAATGACCAAGTATATTCATTTACATCTCCTGCTCCATTGTCTGCTACTGCACGATAACGAGCAGAAGTTGTACCATTGGTTCCTGTTCCATCTACACCATCTGCGCCACTACAAAACTCATCGAAAAGATTGGTTCCAACCGATTCGATACTTGAATCTGGTAATGGGTGTATCGTTACCTGAACACTACTTGCTGAACTACATCCATTTGCATCTGTTACTGTCAAGAATACATCATGGAAAGCATCCATAGTTGTTGTATTATCCGGCCAATTCACTCTAATAGTTCTCCTTCCCGATGCAATAGTACCAGTAGAAGTACCAAAAGCTCCATGTTGTGAGAAAGCAACTGCGCTTGGTACAGACCAATTGTAAATAGCTGCATTATTAATAGAAGATCGATAACGAGCCGACTCTGTATTACTTGTTGTTGCTGGTACATCTGCTCCATCTTCACCACTACAGAATTCATCAAACAAGTTTGCACCTACTGCTGTCACTGAAACCACTGGTAATGGATTCACGGTTACTTCTGCTGTTGCTGTATCAGAACAACTATTACCATCCGTTACTGTTACAGTATAAGTCATTGTTGTTGTTGGTGTTACCATAATAGTTGCACCTGTATCACCATTTGACCATGTATAAGTACTGCCACCTGTCGCTGTTACAGTTGCTCCATCACCTATACAAATTTCATCGCCAGTAGCCATTGCTGCTGGTAACGCATTATTTGTTACAATTGCTTCAGCAGTTCCCGAACAACCATTGCCATCTGTTACTGTAACAGTATAGCCCATTGTCATACCTGACATAGCTGTTGCATTGATGGTTTGAGTCGTTGCAGTGTTTGACCACACATAAGAAGCAAACATACCTGCATCCAAATCTACACCACCATCTCCATCACAGTATTCGAAACTTCCCATACTTGTAATCGTTGGCATTGGAAGTGCATTGTTTGTTACAGAAGCACTTGCTGTGTTTTCACAACCATTGCCATCTGTTACTGTAACAGTATAGCCCATTGGAGTACCAAGTGCGGCTGTCGCATTGATGGTTTGGGTTGTTGCATTGTTTGACCACATATAAGAAGCAAACATACCTGCATCCAAATCTACTCCACCATCTCCATCACAGTATTGGAAGCTTCCCATACTTGTAATCGTTGGCATTGGTAAAGCATGAGCACTAACTACTGCACTTGCTGTGTTTTCACAACCAGCTGCATTCGTTACTGTCACGAAGTAATCCATTGTCATTCCTGACATAGCTGTTGCACTAATCGTTTGAGTCGTTGCATTGTTTGACCAAGAATAACTCACAAAACCTGCACCTGCATCTAAATCAGCACCACCTGTACCAAAACAGTATTCAAAGCTTGATACTGGACTGGTAATCGTTGGCATTGGTAAGGCATTCTGACTTACACTCACTTCATCTGTTCCTGTACAGCCTTCATTATTTGAAACAGTTACTGTATAAGTAGTGTTTCCATTAAGAGGTGCTGTAGCAGTAATGGTTTGAGTTGCCATTCCATTCGACCACATATAAGTATTTGGCGGAA
>JBMYXW010000089.1:0-8341 GCA_049608825.1 Chitinophagales bacterium | reverse complement strand
AAATTCAATTCTCAAACCTCCAAAAGTCCGTTAGGACTTCAATATTTGTAGAAAAGAAAAGTAAGGAAGGGTAATGAGAGAACTCCATCGGAGTTCAACCCACATATAGATTGACATTCAACTACTAACAGAGTTGGGTCCTTCTTTCTATTCTAGTTTCTTATTTTTTGTTGTCAATTACCTAAGATTCAACCTCAAAAAAATGAACAAAAAAAAAGTAAAAATTCTGATTGTAGATGATGAGGCAGATGTCTTGGAGTTCATGCGCTACAATCTGAAAAAAGAAGGCTTTCAAGTATTCATTGCGCCTGACGGAATTGAAGCGATTAAAATTGCTAAAAAAGAAAGACCACATCTCGTGGTATTGGACATTATGATGCCCGAAATGGATGGATTGCAGGCTTGTAAGGAAATGCGAAGTATTCCTGAGCTTCAAGACACTTTGATTACTTTTTTGACTGCTCGTAGTGAGGAATTCACACAGGTCATGGGCTTGGAAATTGGTGCAGATGATTACATTACAAAGCCTGTCAAACCTCGGCTATTCATCAGCAAAATCAAATCTTTGTTGCGTCGTTATTCCAAACAAGAAGTAGAAGATGTGATTCTGGTCAGCAATTTGGAAATCAATAGAGATACCTTCACCATCAAAAAAGGTGAGGAAATCATCGAATTACCCCGTAAGGAGTTTAAGCTAATTTATTTGTTGGCGTCTAGACCTGGCAAAGTATTCACGCGTGAAAAAATACTGAATGAAGTTTGGGGTACAGATGTCATTGTCAATGACCGAACTATTGATGTGCATATCCGAAAGCTTCGTGAAAAAATCGGCAATAAATACATCAAAACCATCAAAGGTATTGGCTACAAGTTTGAATTGTAAAGTATGAAAACAATCAAAGGACCTGCGATTTTTTTAGCACAATTTGTTGGTGAGGAAGCCCCCTTCAATACTTTGGAAGGTATATGTCAGTGGGCTGCAGATTTAGGGTTCAAAGGAATTCAGATTCCTTCTTCAGAAAAACACCTAATTGACCTTCAATTGGCAGCGGAAAGCAAAACCTACTGCGATGAACTGAAAGGGCAAATTGCTGAATATGGTTTGGAAATCACAGAATTATCAACCCATCTTCAAGGGCAGCTAATAGCGGTTCACCCTGCTTATAGCGAAATGTACGATGGCTTTGCGGATACTTCAGTGCGAAACAATCCAAAAGCTCGAACCGAATGGGCAACCCAACAATTGCTGTGGGCTGCAAAAGCAAGCCAAAACTTAGGATTGAATGCCCATGCGACTTTTTCGGGTTCATTGCTTTGGCATACCGTTTATCCCTGGCCTCAACGCCCCACAGGTTTGGTCGAAATGGGCTTCAAAGAATTGGCAAATCGTTGGACTCCAATCCTCAATGCTTTTGACGAAGTGGGAGTAAATGTGTGTTATGAACTCCATCCTGGTGAAGATTTACACGACGGAGTTACCTTTGAGCGATTTTTGGAAGTAACCAACAATCATCCTCGTGCAAAAATTCTCTACGACCCCAGCCATTTTGTATTGCAGCAGTTGGATTATTTGGCGTTTATTGATATTTACCACGAGCATATCAAAATGTTCCACGTAAAAGATGCCGAATTCAATCCCACAGGTCGAGCAGGTGTATATGGCGGTTACGAAAGTTGGATTGACCGACCTGGGCGTTTTCGTTCATTGGGAGATGGTCAAGTAGATTTTGCAGGCATTTTCAGCAAATTGACCCAATACGATTTTGATGGATGGGCGGTGATGGAATGGGAATGTTGCTTGAAACATCCCGAAGATGGAGCAAGAGAAGGAGCACCATTTATTGAAGACCATATTATTCGAGTGACAGAAAGAGCTTTTGATGATTTTGCAGGAACGGGAGCAGATGAGGCTATGAACAAACGAATATTGGGAATAAATGGGAAGTGAGAAGCAGGAAGTAAGACCTCAACTTTATTATCCTCAAAACTGGATTTTGGTTTCAAATGAGTTATTCTAAAAATCAAAAACATGGCAGATGATTTCTATATTGGTTGGCAGCCCAAATCTCCTAAATCATACAGCAAAACCACAATGTTGTTTGTGGGAATTATGCTGATAATGGTGTCACTTTCCGCTTTTTTGTTGGTGAGTAGTCAAAATGAATTTTCTCCTGCCAACTTTGAATTTGGTAAAAGCACTGAGATAGAAGGCATTTTGGTTAAAAAACCTGTTCCAATGTTGAAATTGAAGGGAGGAACAACTGCTGATGGAAAAACCGTTTACCAAAACATTTTATTGGTAGCTTTTGGCAAAAGAGGGGCGAAAGGCGACATTATGAAGATGGAACAAGAAAAAGGCAATTTGGAGGGGCAACTTGTCCGACTAAAAGGGACGTTAATATATGGTGATGGCAAAACCCTTCTGGAATTAAGCGATGGCAAAGAATCTCTATTGGAAGTCAAAAAACAAGTGGAAAAAATCGCTTCGCAAGAAGAAAAGTATGGTGCAGCAACTTTGAAGGGAGAAATTATTGATCCCAAATGTTATTTCGGGGTGATGAAACCTGGTGAAGGAAAAATACACCGTTCATGTGCGATTCGCTGTATTTCGGGAGGAATTCCGCCTGTACTTAAAATAAAAGATGCAGAAGGCAACAACAATTATTGCTTACTTTTGGGAAGCAAAGGTGAAAACATCAACAACAAAGTCTTGGATTATGTGGCAAGTCCGATTGAAGTAAGCGGGCAGTTGTCAAAATTGGACAATTGGCTTGTATTTCGAGTAGATTTAGACAAAGGTTTTAAACTTTTGTACTGAAAAAAGACTTTATTTAGTGGACAATAGCAGCTTTTTGATGTTTGAGAAAACTTAAAAAGTTCCGCCAAAACATTTTGTGACAAAAAAATGACTTTTTAATAAAAAACTGTTAAACTAGTAGAGTTCCTATTCAGTCTAAAAAAACGAATAATACTATATATTTTTATTTTAAATAAAAAATTTAATAATCATTAACCAATAAACCTTTGGAATATGTCGACAACCTTCAAAAATTTTAAAATATTTTCTGCCTTGATTTTTATTATGAGTTTGGCAGTATTCTTCGATTCGTGTACTGATCCTGTGGGTGGTATTGACCCTTGTGAAACAGTTAATTGTGGCCCTAATGGCGACTGTCTGCTGAGTGCTACAGGCGATCCTTTCTGTAATTGTGATGCTGGCTTTAGCGGTGCGAATTGTGAAACTGCAGATGACCCTTGTGCTAATTGCCCTACCAACTCTACTTGTGTAACTGATAGTGTGACAGGTGAACAATCCTGTGAGTGTGATCTTGGATTTGGTGGTGTAGATTGTCAAGACGTAGTTGATGTCTGTGATACCTGTCCGACTAATTCTACTTGTGTAACAGACAGTGTGACTGGAGAGCAATTTTGTGAGTGTGATTTGGGATACGAAGGAAATGATTGTGAGATAGAAATTAGAAGCAAATTCTTGGGTACTTTTTCTGGAAAAGTAGATTACGCTGAAGGTGATCCTTTTACAGATTTCACTGAGAATGTTACGGTTACTGCTGACCCAAGCAATGTAGAGCAGTTTTTCATCAATAGCTTTGAAGATTTCTCTATTCCTGCTGCTGAACGCTTTTCAATTACTGCTAAAGTTAGACCTCTTGACCAAGATGCCAATACTTTTGAAATAATTGGTAGTTACACAAAAAACTATATATTGGATAATGTTGAATACAGAACCAGGTATTCTGGAGTTGGTTTGGGTACTGTAAATATAACATCAGGAAGAATCGTTGTAGAATACATGGTAGAGGACATCAATCCAAGTACAGGTAATGTATTATCTACGTTAAACGCTGTTTTAACTTTGGCTCCTTTATAATAGATAAAATATTATATAAAAACATGAAGTGGATGTACGATTTTAGTAGTACATCCACTTTTTTTATTTCCTTCAATTTGAAATCCTATCTCACTTTTTCTGCCTTCTTCATATACGCCAAATATTCTTTTACCGCCTTCTTTGCCTCTCCAAAAGTCATGTATTCCACCCCATTGCGGTGCTGATAATAACTGATTTCATAGATAACTTTCCATTGCTGAAACAGGTCTTTATAGGCTTGTAAAACCGAATAATTGGGGTCGTAAATATGGGCAGGTTCAGCTGCTACGCCGTTGATTTCAAGGATTTTGAAATTTTTCCCTCGCTTCAAATCTGCAATGCTTTGACACTTCAAATCATACCGACAAAAATGAATCCCCTTCAATTGTAGGCTGATTTGGTCAAACACTTTTCGCAATTCATCGTCAATCAAATCATTGCCATTCAAAAATTTTGCCCCTTTGGAGTGATTTCCAATCGCACTCAACTCCATTTTTTTTCCCTTTGAAGGAATCGTATTGAGCAATCCTTTTTCCATTAAAATCGGTGAAAGACGCTCAATTTGCAGCTTCGCACGAGGCTTTTTTTCCATCAACTGCAATACAGTCGATTCTCCATCACCTTCAACATTCAAAAACTCTTTGATACAAATTGAACTTATTGTTCCCTGCGACTGATATGGATAGCGGTAATGCAAGATAGCCACTTCAACAGGATAGCTTACAAACTCTTGAATCAAGAAATCCAGTTGATTTTTTTGGTGGTATTGCTGCAGTTCTTCCATAGAAACTAATTTTTCGACCAAAAATCCTCGCTCACCTACATTGGGTTTGGCGATTACAGGAAAGGTTAAGCAGGCAGTTTTTACCCACTTCAATACCTGCTCAAAAGACGTTTGTTGAGCTACAAAAACCGTGGTGGGTTTGTGTTTTTCGGGAATTTGGTCGATAATCTTCATTTTTGACTCTCCCAAAACACCTCCTGTTTCGATTGCAGGGTTTGCAGCACTAAAAAAAAACAGAGATTTTGCTTTTATCGAAAAATACAACCAAAAAAACACAACAGGAATATTGGTCAGGTAAGCAGGATAATACTCCCAACTCGACCAACGAATGTAGAATTTGGAGTTTTTGAAGCGTTTCCACATGATTTTTCTATTTAGAAAGCAAATATTGTGCTTTTTTTTGAACTTTCTTTGCCCAAACATTGTAGTATTCCCAACAAGAACATATCTTTGCGATAGTTCTTACAACTGTTAGAAACGTTGAGTTTGATTCAAACTCGTGCTTTACAGTTGGGCCCATAGCTCAGTTGGTTAGAGCATCTGACTCATAATCAGAGGGTCCAAGGTTCGAGCCCTTGTGGGCCCACTCAGAAATGAGTATTTCCCCAAATCGCTTTTCACAAAGTGTTTTGGGGATTTTTTTTTGCCGTTTATAGCAAGGCTTTTGAAGTTTATCCTTCAAAGGATATTAGTTATCTTTGTTGGAGCAAAAACGAAAATCATTATATAATGAACATTTTTTTTTATAAAACACTCCTATGCGGTTTCTTATTATTCTTTACCTCATGTTCTTTTGCAACTACTCCCAAAGAACAAATGGCAAAAGCAAACGAATTGGGAGCAAGCAAAAAATATGAAGAAGCCATTTTGATATACAATGCTTTGTTGTCAGAAGGACAGGAATCCTGCGTATTGTATTACAATTTGGGCAATGCCTACTATCAACAAGGAGATTTGTCTGCAGCGATTTTGCAGTATGAACGAGCCAAGAAGATTTCGCCCAAAGATCCTGATATTCTACACAACTTGAAGATTGCCAATCAAGATGTAAAATTTCCTGTCAACAATCTACCTGTTTTGTTTTATGTACGGTGGTGGCAAAACATCGTGAATGTTTTTTCACCAACAGCTTGGGGTATCTTGTGCTTATTGACGCTTTGGGCAATGTTTGCAGCCTTTGGCTTATTTACTTACCGAAAAGAAACCCAAATCAAAAAACGCAGCTTTTATGGCGGAATTGTATTGGGAGTATTGACTGTATTGTTTTTGTTATTTGCTTATAGTCGTTATCAATACCGTTATCATCAACCTCATGCAATCGTCACCGCAGAGGAAATTCCTCTCCAAACGGCTCCTTCTGAGGATAGCGAAGTCAGCACAAGCCTTACAGAAGGTGTGAGAGTCGCTGTGAAAGACCAGTTAGATGATTGGGTAAAAGTTTCGTTGAGTGATGGACGTGAAGGGTGGATAAGTTTAAAGGAAATAGAAATGATTTAGATAGACATAAGTTCTTTTTCCTTCGCATCTATAATTCTTTCTATCTTACTGATATGAACATCCGTTAAGTCTTGAATATCCTTTTGCACGCCTTTCATTATATCTTCAGATAAGTCACTTTTCATTTTCTTCAAATCATTATTGGAATCTCTGCGTACATTTCGAACGCTCACCTTTGCATTTTCGCCCATTGCGTGTACTTGTTTGGCGAGGTCTTTACGACGTTGTTCGGTCAATGGTGGAATATTGATTCGAATCAATTCACCATTATTTTGAGGAGTTACACCCAAGTTGGCGGCAAAAATAGCTTTCTCAATAGGTTGAAGCATGTTCTTTTCCCAAGGTTCAATGGTTAAGGAACGGGCATCGGACGCATTGATATTTGCGACTTGACTGATAAGTGTTTTTGAACCATAGTAATCCACAAATACCCCATTGAACATGGAGGGAGAAGCTTTTCCTGCACGTACAGTTTGTAGTTCTTTGTCTAAGTGAACAATGGCTTCGTCCATAGACATCTCAGCCATTTCGATTATGTCATCCGTCATAATTGTTGATTTTTTAATTTATGATTAGAGTTGTAAAGTTAAAAATTAATTTAATTACTTTGAAGTCTGTAAGTTTCCAATGCTTGTTTTTTTGATTTCGTACAACACAAAATAAGCAGTTGTCAAGACAGAAAGAATCAAATAAACCATCATTATCACCGTTCCACCTGAAACCATACTGTCCAGTAAAAACCAATCTCCCCAATAATAAACAATACCAAAGCCCATCAAAGCTTTTCCTATTTCCCACCAAATAGCGGTTGGATTGTTGTCCATCAAGGTGGTAAAACTGTAAATCATCACAAATAGAAATCCGCTGTATGCAAACAAGGCTGATATGCTGACTTCTGCAATCGACAGCAAAAGGTGTAGCATAAAAATAGTGAGTAAACCATACTGAAACCAAGACCATACTTGCATGGCTATAGAAGATGTTGGATTGTATTTGACCTGTGTAGAAGCATCTTTGGTGTAGTCCAAAGGGTATTTTTCGAGCATATCCGCAGGTCGCCAGCCTGTTGGCATATACCAAAGGCGAATCTTGTCCCACCATTTTTCGGTTCTCCAAGCATCTTCTGCCAAAATCCAAAAATGCTGAAAATTAATGCGGATAGGATTCCATGTTTGGGCGGCTCTTTTTACACCATACACACAGGGTACTTCATCCAGTTCTTCCTGAAATGTACCAAATATTCTGTCCCATATACAAAAGATGGCAGAGAGATTTTTGTCGAGGTAAATATCGTTGATAGCGTGGTGTACTCGATGCTGCGAAGGTGTAACGATGATGTACTCCAACCATCCCAATTTGGGAATCAAGGTGGTGTGATACCAAAACTGCATAAACAAATGAATGGGGGCAATGACTGCAATGACTTCTGGTGGAAGTCCTAATAAAGCTGCGGGAAATAAGAAAATAAACCCCAAACTGACAAAACCAGAAATGGTTTGACGCAAAGCACAGGCAAGGTTGAACTCTTCACTACTATGGTGAACAACATGTCGATTCCAAAATATATTAATACTGTGGTTTAGGCGATGACTCCAATAACTGGCAAAATCAATGGCAATGAAACTCAGTACCCAGACCAACCAAGTAGTTTCGATGTGAAACAGGGCAACTTTATCTACTACCCAATCATAACTGATGATGACAATGGTGAGTTTTAGGATGCTCTTCAAGGTGTTGGTAGTACCTGAGCTCAAGCTCGAAATGGTGTCCATACTTCTAAAAGCGGTTTTGCCTTTCCACAAAGAATAGAGCCATTCTATCAGCATTAAAACCATAAAACCAGGAATGGCTATCAGTAAAACCTTGGCGTAAGCATCCATTATGGGGATTGATTATTTGATGACTTGGAGAATTGTTCGATTGCTAAGTTACCTATTTTTGAATCTTTGACAAAATGGACTTCAGAAGTCTTCGGATTTTACTTTACAGTTCAGAAAGAGCCACACCAAAACTTCCTTTCCATGTTTGTCCAACCTTCAAGAGAGTTAATCCTTCCCCATTGTTGAAGGCATCAATATTGCAGTTCATAGGTTCTATAGCAATGCTTTTGCGGTGAGGGGGAATGTAGATTTGGAAGTATGGGAATACCTTGTCTTGAAAATAAGTTAATT
>JBMYXW010000088.1:0-8413 GCA_049608825.1 Chitinophagales bacterium | reverse complement strand
AGTTAACAAAAATACAACAAAAAAAATCCGCAGCCCATGAATTACTTCACAAACTACGGATGAATCACTTGATTTTAAATAACCTATTCCTTTCTATTATCTTTTTGCTGCCCCTTCTCTATTCACTTTCCGTTTCAAAACCGTTTTGGTAGCTACCTGCTCGTCTCCTCCAGTATTCAAAGCCTCTCCATCCACAGGACATTCTTCTTCGTAACACTCTTCATACAATTCCTCCAAATCATCTTCATTGTTCACCGTTTCGATTGTTCCATCTTCAAAGGTGACATCAATCGGATACACAAAAGTCGGGTAATCTTCGGGTTCTTCGTCTTCCTCCAAAGCGTCATACCAAGTATCAATTAGGTCATAAAAAGCATCTTCGTCTGCTGCATTGGAGACTGTTCCATCGGGAAATTGAACATCCACAGGATAGTTCACTTCAAAACAGTCTTCAAAAAAATCATCGTAACAGTCGTCAAATAATTCGTCCAATTCCTCATCGCTGTTAATGACTTGTGTAGTACTGTCCTCCAATTCAACCGTCAAAGGATATTCAAAAGTAGGATAGGTTTCTTCCTCCTCTTCGTTTTCTTCAAACCAATTGTAGAAAATACCCTCTAATTCTTCTTCAGAGTTTGCAGTAGAAACAGTTCCATCAGGTAGTACGATATTGACTGGAAACTGGAAGGTAAAACACATATCTTCTTCATGTTCCTCATCCCAATCCTCATCGTCCCAGTCGCCTTCATCTTCCCAATCATCACCATAGCATTCTTCGTGGAGTTCACACAGTTCTTCTTCATCTGCAATACTTTGAGCCGTACCATCTTCCAATACTACTTGAACAGGAAATACAAAAGTGGGATAGTCTTCTACATCTTCTTCACCCTCATTTTCATCAAACCATTCGTCCAAAGCATCGTAAAAGGCTTCTTCACTGGCAATGTCTAAGATTCCTTGACCAGGAATATCCAATTGAAAAGGATAGACAAAATCAAAACAATCAATTTCATAGTCAGTAGAATCTTCGTTTTCTCCATTTGTTACAGCAGAACTGTTTTGAATGGCTCGAACAAAGTTTTGGCTTGTAGTGTCAGAATTGAGATTGTCCAACACTGCTCCATCTTTTTCACAGGATGCAAGAAATAGAACAAAACAAAGCATAGCAAGTCCCAAAAATGATTTACTCATTGATTTCAACATACGTTTACTATTTTTTTAAAAAAGTTAAAAAAGAATGATCTCACTCTTATCAGTTAGAAAGGAATAGTAAATAAAACTGCAATAGTTGTTTATTGATTGGTTCGGGTATAAGACAAGCTGATTTGGGGATTCCCCTATGTGGAGATGATTTTTTTTTCTAAAAAGTCAAATTATATCAAAATATCGATGATTAAATCATAGATGAAGATTATTTAATTCATCGTAAGTTCCATCTGACCTTCAAAAAACAAACTCAAAGAGAAGGGGAAAAGCAAACGATTATTTCTCAGTTACTATCTTCACAATCATTTCTTTCTGTGCTTTTAGCAACTTAAAAATCTCCAACAAATCTGCTTTTTTTACCGAATCGTAAGCATTGGAGATGTGGTATTTTTGTTCTGCCAACCTCACGAAAAACCACAAACGACCAATGACATAAATTCCATAAATAGGAACATGCTCAAACGTTTTTTGAGAAGTTTCAAATAAGGAAAAAGGATGGGGTTTCTTGTTCAATTCTTGGGCAACAAACATAGTAGCCAACAATTGACCAATCGCATCCCCTGAGCTTTCTTGTTCTTTTTTGTATTCGTGTACAAAGAAAAAAGGGTGTTCAGGCGTGTAAACTCCTGTTGCGACCATTAAATCTACAATCCCTTTTATTTCAGTATTTTTGATTTGAATGTTCAACGTTCTTTCCGTAAAAGAAGCAACTCTTAATTTGTGGTTGTCAAAGTTGACTGTTTCTATTAAAGGCACTATGAATTTGACGGTTAATTCGTGTTCATTCCACCCAGTGACATAAATCCTTAGTTTGGCATGTAGTTTTTCTATCATTTTTATTTCTTCTGACGTAATGCTAACTTCATTGGCTTTTTCGAACCAACTGTCTAGAAGATTGGAAGTAAATTCTTTCTCCAGTTGAAATATTTGTTGTGCCTTGGATTCTGTAAAAGAAGAAAATTTGAAGGTATGTTGAATTTTGTTTGTTTTTGAAGACATAATTTATTGGTTTTGATTGATGGGAAAACAATCGTGAGTAGCTTTCAGTTCTAATTCTATCTGCAATATTCTCACATCTCCAACGAAAATTCAAAGCAAAACTGAACGCATGCATGTCTTCCATCACCCCAAATATCACCTCCCACCTTTCTATCGCTTGGAAAGAAAAACACGCCGATTTATTCGTAACAGAACATTGGAATAATTTCATAAATCAATTCAATCGGTATTTGAAGGAAAAACCTACAGAATTCCGTTTGCCTTACTTCAATAAAGAAGTCACACCACCTATTAACCAAATAATGACCTACTTCAAATCAGCCTATCACACAATTATTCAAGAGGAAAAATGTCCACAAAATGCTTGGGCGAAAGTGCTGCAAAATGCCCCTTTTGAGTACCTACTGATTGTTTTGGGTCAGCGATTAACACCTGCAAGTATCACCGATGAGAGAGCAATTCCCCCTTTGAGGCAGAATTTGGTGGAGAGTTGTGCTGAAACCTACAATGGTGAAATTTGTGTGGGAACGAGGGCATGGGAAAAACATGTGGGTAGGTCTGAGAAGACATCCCCCCAGCCCCCTTCAAAGGGGGAATTTTGGGGCGAGATAAAGGGAACTCCTGCTGAAAGAGAACAGTATGTAAAAAACTTGGTATTGCAGCTAATCGACAACAAGACTTGGTGGAATGTATTTTTTCACTACAAGCACGAATTGGTCTATGAAATTCGCATCGAAAGCGGACATGGAATTCGTTGGAACAAAGGAGGAACTTCGATTATTGGTTTTTTAGAGCCGTTTATCAATGAGTGAGCCACCATGTTTTTTATATGGTCAATGATGTATTCATCTGATTTATCACTGAGCCAATCCTTTTTGGTATTGCTAAACTCTTTTATGGCACTAACTTTTTCATCAATAGAAATATCCACATAGCCGACAAAGCATATTTTGATTTTATCTGGATATTTTTTCAATAGTTCAGTTATCAATTCAGGAAGTATCGCTTCTCCTTCAATAACACAATTGTCTTCCGCCCATATCATACTTTCACACATTGCCTTCAAAAAAGGCCACAATCTTTCTGCTATCTCATCAGGAAACAGCAAATCATGTATTCCATATTCAGGAATGCCGTTTGTGAAACCCATCATAATCCAATCAAGAGACAAATAAGGAATACCTTTTTGTGCGGATAACTTTTTTGCAACTATCGTTTTACCTGCTCTTGATGCGCCACTGATTAAGTACAACATATTCTTATTTTATTGTTTACCTTGCGATATTTTGGCAGGAGAACACCATACAAAAATACGAGGTAATTTAGCACTACTCATATTTACCCCAACATCTTACCTGCAATTTCCTTCAATAGTTTTGCAGCCAAAGCAGCCGTTAGAAACGATACATCTCTATGTGGATTGTATTCCACAATATCAGCTCCAATAATCGGCACGTCAATTTTTTGAATCAAATCAATCACTTGTCGGCTCGTCAATCCTCCTGCCTCATGGTGCGAAACACCTGGCGCAAAAGCAGGATCAATTCCATCCAAATCAAGAGATATATAGAGAGGGTGATGGAATTGAAGGTCTTGAATCTGTTCGATATTTCGCATTTCGATTACCTTCACGCCAAACTTTGCAGCCTGTTCTCTCTGATGTGGATTGATTGCTCTGATGCCAACTTGCGTCAACTTTGCAGTCAAACCCTCTTCCATAATTCTTGCAAAAGGACAGGCATGAGAATACTTGTCACCATCATACTCGTGGTACAAATCTCCATGAGCATCAATTTGAAGGATTTCAAAAGGCTCAGAAAAATGTTGGGCATGCGCCCGAATAATTGGGTAAGCAATGGAATGGTCACCACCTAAAGTCAACAAACGGGTGTTTTTTTGGAGCAAGGATTTGTATTGCACTTCAATACCTAAATAATCTTGTGTCGAAATATCACCTACATCTTCAAAAAACGGATGTTCAACGATATTTACATCCAATTCCGACCAATAATTTGCCGAACCATTGTGCAATGCCCATCGGATGAATCTTAAAAGATTAATTTAAAGACAAGGCAGGCAAACGCAAATCAAAAGAATTGTTGTGAAACATCAATTGGTGAATCACAGGAGTCATATACATCGCCAAAGGTAATTCTGTAATGATGACCTGTGCTTCAAATTCAGACTCTGCCTTTACCACCATCCAAAGTTTGGAGCGATCCATCGAAAGTGTGTAATTCACAATCTTATCATCTGCCAAAAATTCGTTCACCATTTTGCGGTGGGCAGGAATTTTACGCATAAAACCTACTGTTAGGGGGTTGGGAATTTCGTATTCTACCATAAATAACTTATCCATATTCTACCAACAAGCACATTTTAGGAATTGTTCAAGCTCTGTAACTTTTCTTGCAGTTCCTTTATAGCTTGTTGGGTGATTCGAGTCACCTTGGCAACCAATGAGGGAAGTGCATCCAAAGCAATTTCTTCTGCAGCATTGTTTTCTACAGTTTGAATCGTTTCTGCAAGGGGAAAAACCCCCATATATCGAAGCTGTGACTTGAGTGAATGAGCCGTAGCTCTCAACTGATTCCAGTTGTTAGCTTCCAAGTTTTCGTTGAGGGATTCCAATTGATTGGGAGCATTTTTTAGAAAAATATTGATGTATTTCGACATTTTAGAAGGGTCTTTTTTGGTGAATTTTTCCAAAAAAGCCATATTCAAAACACTTCCTAAAGCTGTTTTTTTGCGGGTTTTGGGCTGTTTAGTTGCTCCGTTTTTAGTTGAACTTCCTGTTTTGTGAAACAATTGACTCAATTTTTGAAGTAGTTCATCCTCCAAAAAAGGCTTGGCAATGTATTCGTCCATACCGACTTCAAAACAACGCTCTATTTCAGAGGTCGTAGCACTTGCAGTCATTGCCATGATAGGAATCTGACTGATGGGTTTGCGAAGTTTTTGACGAATATGTGTAGTAGCTTCATAGCCATTCATTACAGGCATACTGATGTCCATCAAAACGATGTCATATTCCTTCCTTTGAAGTTGGTCAATAGCTATCTGTCCATTTTCTGCAATGTCTATCTGCAAGTTTTCAACCAAGAGCTTCAATGTATCGACTGCCACAACTTGATTGAATTCATTGTCTTCTACCAATAAAATTCGCACATTCTTCAAAGCTTGTTGGTTGTTCTTATCTGCGTCCGAAGGAGTGTATTCTGCCAATTCTGACTCATTCGCCATTTTGAAAGGAATCATAAAACTAAAAGTAGAACCTTTCTGCCATTCACTTTCTACTTTTAATGCTCCGCCTTGCAAATCAACCAACTGTTTGGAAATAGACAAACCCAATCCTGTTCCCCCAAACCTTCGACTAATGCTGCTATCTGCTTGAGAGAATGTATCAAAAATGCTGTTTATTTTTGGAGCTTCAATGCCAATGCCTGTATCTGAGATGGCAAAATTAATCTGAGTAGTATTGGTATCTTCTTCCATTTTTTCTACTTCTACCGAAATATTCACTTCTCCTTCTTCGGTGAATTTGATGGCATTGCCGACCAGATTCATCAAAACCTGTGTCAATCGAGCTACGTCACCTGATACCGCTTTGGGAACATTGCTGTGGATGTGAGAAGATAATTGAAGTTTTTTTTCTTGTGCCTTGAAGTCGAGCATTTTAACCACATTCCGCACAATTTGGTGAATGGAAAATGGATGGTCTTCAAACTCCATTTTACCTGCTTCAATTTTGGATAAATCCAGAATATCATTGATGATTACGAGAAGGTTTTGAGCCGACTGTTTTACGATTTGAAGATATTCAGTTTGGTCTTCTCGAGGAGATTTTTTGAGCAGTAGGTTGGTAATACCCACGACTGCGTTCATGGGTGTTCTGATTTCGTGGCTCATGTTTGCCAAGAATTGTTCTTTGAAGCGACGAGAGGTTTCAGCCCTCATTCTCCGGTCTTTTTCTTCTTTAAATTTTTGGGTAGCAGAAAAACCTTTTTTTAACAAAGCCACTTCTGCCAAACTTTTGTTAATCGTAATTTCAAAATCCTTGAAGTCTATAGGCTTGGTAATGAAATCAAAAGAACCTCGATTCATAGCGGTTCGTATATTGTCAAGGTCGCCATAGGCAGACATCACCACCGCTTTCATAATCCGGTCTAAAGTACCAATTTCGTTTAGTAAGGTCAACCCATCCATTTCGGGCATATTGATGTCGGTTACTACCAAATCAACATCTTCATGTTCATTCAATAATTTAAGTGCTTCAACACCATTGTGAGCAAACAACAATTCCATCTCATTTGCTCGAATCTTTCGTCTAAATTTTCGACGTATGAGTATCTCCAAATCCGGCTCATCATCAACAACCAATATTTTTACAGACATATAGAGGTATCAAGTAAGGCAAACTCAAATTAAAAACTCAAACAATTGTTTGTAGGTGAATTGTTTGAATATTCTCAATGATTGATTTAATATTTTTTTTGCCTAAAATTTAAAATAACAAAGTACAGCAAAAAACACTGTTTTTCTTCAAAAAAAGTTGAATCTACAATATAGTTAGATTACCCATTAATTACCCAATGACGGAGATTTTTTTTGTATAAAGAATCTTCAGTAGAAATCTGTGAGAAGTCTAATATGGACAACTCAATCATAGTTTCCACAGATATTTACTTGTTTTCATAAAGAAACTATCTATATTTGGTCAGCCATTTATTCATTTAAAAAAACATCCCATGCAAAAAAATACATTTACCGTCAAAATCTTGAGCCTCATCTCTGCCCTTCTATTCAGTTATCAAGGACTCTACGCTCAATTAGAGGTGACAGGAGGACAAACCCCCGAACAAATGATTGAGAATTTTTTGGGTGTGGGAGTAGAGGTTGATAATGTGATAATTAATTGTCCCGAAGTAGCTTATGGCACATTTGATGGTACAAATTCTAACATTGGTATAGATAACGGAATTTTACTTACCACAGGATCCATCGACAATGCAGTGGGGCCGAACAATGATTCGGGGGCACAAGCCAATAATGGAGGTGAAGGAGACATGGATTTGTCGCTTATTGTAGACCAAAATACCTTTGATGCTTGTGTATTAGAATTTGATTTTATTCCTGCCTCTAACAAATTAACATTTACCTATGTATTTGGCTCTGAAGAATATTTGGAATGGGTGTCTTTGGACTTCAATGATGTTTTTGCATTTTTTGTATCTGGTCCCAACCCCACAGGAGGATTGTATGAGAATCAGAATATTGCCTTGATTCCTAATACGGATATCCCTGTATCAATAGACAATATTAACGATGATTTGAATACCAATTTTTTTGTGGATAATGGTACAGGCGAATTTCCAATCGATGAAACGACAACGGTTCAATACGATGGATTCACTTTGCCATTGTCTGTGGATGTGGATTTAGTGCCTTGTGAAACCTATCACTTAAAGTTAGCCATTGCGGATTCGGGCGACCCTGTATGGGATTCGGGTGTGTTTTTGGAGGCTGGAAGTTTGAATACCAATATAGTGACTATAAATGAGAGTACCGAATTGGGAACCGATATTGCGGTAGAAGCCTGCTTGAATGGTCGATTTACATTTACTGCAAGTGTACCTTTGGTAGAGGATTTGCTGATTGATTTAGAAATAAGCGGTTCAGCAGAGAATGGTGTAGATTATGTAGAGATTCCTAATAGTGTCACTATTTTGGCAGGTGAAATGTCAACAAGCCTCGAAATAGAACCTATTGAAGACAATATAGATGAAGGAACAGAGGATATTACCATACGTTTTGATGCTGGCTTTGGCTGCGAAGGAAGCGAATTTACAGAGGCAACTTTGTTTTTAAAAGACTTGTCTCATGGAGGAACAGTGAGTGTGAGTCCCAATATTATTTGTGAAAACGAAATACTTACCACAACAGTTAGCAATCAATTTGTAGCAGAAGGTGATGTATTGACCTATCTGGTACACAACAGCCCTGATGCGGATGTAAACATGGAAGGATTCACGATTTTTGCGACAAGTACAGATGGCAATTTTACGAACGATGGCGGAATTCCCCAAAATATTCCCGTTTATATTTCTACTGCCATTGGAGATGATGACGGTACAGGAAGTACCAGTTTTTTAGACTTTTGTTTGGAGGTCAGTCCACCTGCTGAAGCGGTCTTTTTAGAACCGATTGT
>JBMYXW010000087.1:0-8431 GCA_049608825.1 Chitinophagales bacterium | reverse complement strand
CGCCAACAAGAGCAAGACGCTATTGAAGTTGGGAGCTTGAAGGATGGCAATATTTGGCTGCCCGATTCCATCACTCACATTATAAAAAGACAAGTCGGTGGCATTTTCAGGATTCAAGGTTTCGCTGAAAAAAAGCTGTACTTGAGTGGCGGTGATGGCTTCAGCTCGCAATAAATCGGGGAAAGTTTCGTCTGGATTGGCTGCAAGAATGGAATTTTGAAGTCCAGGCGTACCACCTATTGTCGCATTGGAAGCCCGCCAGTTGTTTGCGCCTTCGCATGGATTGTTTGGGTCTATCAATTCCAATGTCCAACCACCTTCTTGTTTGACCTCATCTCTGTACCAAAAATCACGATAACTAACCGAATGAACCATTTTTTGGGATGGACTCAACAACAAAATATCCTCGCCTGCATTCGTCAAACTTGGGAAACTCGAAACGCCCAAAGTTGGCGCACCCAAAGCCAAAAAATCGCCTGTTTTGCTCGTTGGACAAAGCACTACATACTGTTTTGGAAGCAGTAAATAATTGTCCAAAACCGTGGTGTCACCGCTGTCTGCCAAAAACCAACCGCCCAGATTAATGGTCTTATCGCTGCGATTGTAAAGCTCGATAAATTCAGATTCGGGTAAATTCAATTGCGGAATTTGGAAAACTTCGGGAATGGTGAAGTCGGTGTAAATTTCGTTAATCAGCACATCAAAAATATCGGCAGGTTCGGGAATGGCAAGTTGAATTTGAAGGTTTTGACCGATATTCCCTACACAGTCTGCAACACCATTAACGGTGAGTGTATAAAGTATTCCTTGCTGCAATGGACTGTCCAAAAACAGTGTCACCGATTGTAAATCCTCCACGACTGATTGAATATCAATATCATTATCCAAGCTATAATTGGAGATTTGGGTAGCTGAAAACAAATCAATGGCTTCGTCAAAAGTCACTTCAATCACTTGATCACCATCCAAATTTGCAGAAATAATTTTGGGGGCATCATTATCGGGAAACATACCTAAAACACTGTTGGGCTGCCCTGGTGTACCACCTTTTTCATCCAAAGAAGCTATCCAATTGTTAGGTGTTTCACAAAGATTATCGGGATTGATGATTTCCAAAGTCCATCCGCCACCGTCTTTGTCAGCATCTCTATACCAACTACTGCTGTAATTTACTTGGTCAATCGTCAGCCCTGCATTGGAAGAAAGGGTGAGTTCATCACTGCTGTTGTTGAGCGAAGGCAAAGAACTAACATTTGCCACACTTCCAAAAGGTAGATAGGCTGCTGCTGCATCGCCTTGAGCGCAAACAATCAGGTAGGATTTTGAAGGGAGTGTAATCGGTGGCAAAGTGGCAGAACTACTGGCATCCGAAATCGTCCAATCCGCAAGTGGAATATCAAAATCACTACGATTGTAGAGTTCGATAAATTCAAATTCGGGCAAAGCTACGGATGGTGCGGGGTCGGGAAAAAATTCACTGATAAGAATGTCTCCTTCTTGGGCTTCAAAATAAGCGATTACAAGCGTTTGAGTCACTACCGTATTTCCAACCAAATCTTCAATATCTTTGATTCGTAGTATATTATTGCTGCCCGATTGAAGGGAGTTGGCGAAGATAAGACGAACCAAAGTCGGGTTGACGAGAGTTGCCATTGAAGGGATTTCACTGTTATTGAGTAGGTAATTGTTTACATTTTCAGCCGTTTCTTCGTTGAGGGCTTCATTGAATACGATTTCAACAATTTTACTGGCAATAGCATTCGCACTAACGACTTCTGGAGCTTCAATATCCACTACAATATCGCCTACGAAAAAGTCATCAAAGAAGTATTTGAGGGCATTGGATTGACTGTATCGAATCAAGACTCCAAAATGACTGCTATTGGTGTGGGTCAAATCGGTAGCTGTTCCTTCAACTGTAAAAACTGAGCCTCCTCCAATGGCAGTCTGCAATGTCCACAATCCTTCGGTAGTTCGAGTGACTTTGACCTGAACAGGATTGTTCGTACTGCTGCCAATCGATGCTGCAAAACCGTCTATCAACTGCGTTTCTTCTCCATTGTCTGCCCGAAACAGGGTGACATCATCGGAAGTGTCACCAATCCGCACAAAATATCCATTAGGCGTACCCTTCAAATTGTCGGTATCTGATACCAAAAAAACGTCCATGTAATTGTTGGAGGAAGTGCTGAGTCGTGGATTGGCGAAAAACTGCCATTCGATATTTGAAAGGGCTGTTGAAGGCGTGGTTAATTGTAGGAATGTTCCCGAAACGGCAGGACCATTTGATTGAAGTTGTCCGTCTGCAACTGTCCAATCGGCTGTGTCGCCGTTCCACGTAGGGCTTTCGGTGAAATTGCCGTCGTTGAAATTTTCGCAAAGGGAATAACTACTTGGATTTAGGTCAGCACAATTGAGTTTGTTTTGTGCGAAGCTATTGAAGGTGAATAGGCTGAGGAAAATGTATATCGGGAATAGACGCATGATTGCAGCTTTTGTTTTTGAAGCTAAAAGGCTAAAATACGATTTATTCTTACAAATTGAACACAGAGACTCAGAGGCACAGAGGTTTTTTGGCGCACTTGATGTAATATTTTGAGATTGAATTTGAAACTTGTAGTTGAAGTTTTAGTGTATTCTATCTCCTCTCAATGCCAATCCATCCATCACTTTCTTTTCATATTCCAACCATTCTGCCCAACGAACCTTTACCTGTTCTTCGGTGAAATAAGTACGAGCTAAACCGAGGAAAAGAGTGTAATGTCCTGCTTCTGATACCATGAGTTTGTAGTAAAACTCACTTAATTCTTCGTCTCCAATATTTTTCCAAAGCAGCTTGAAGCGTTCACAACTTCGGGCTTCAATGAGTCCCGCCATCAACAGCATATCTAAGAGTCGGTTGTGCTTGCTGTTGCCTACGGTCAAAAATTTGCGAAGTTCTCGCACATATTCGTCCTTTCGTTGTCTGCCAAGGGAAATATTTCGTTTTTTCATTTGCTGCAAAACCATACGAAAATGCCCCCATTCTTCAGTCACGATGGGTGCCAATTGTTCGACCAGTTCGGTTTTGTCTGGGTAAAGTTGAATTAAGGAAATACAAGTAGATGCAGCTTTTTGCTCGCAATAGGCGTGGTCGGTGAGGATAAATTCGAGGCTTTTTCCTGCAAGGTCGACCCAACGAGGATCGGTTGGTAATTGAAGTCGGAGAATGGACATATACATTTTTAATTTTCAGTGGTAAAATACTTCTTAGCGAGAAAGAGAGACGTAGCACAAGTTTTCTCGCAAAGTCAAACAAAGGTTTCGCTAAGTACCGCAAAGTAATATTGATTTTTCTCTTAGCGTACCTCTGCGTGACCTTAGCGAGAAAGAGAGACGTAGTACAAGTTTTCTCGCAAAGTCAAACAAAGGTTTCGCTAAGTACCACAAAGTAATATTGATTTTTCTCTTAGCGTACCTCTGCGTGACCTTAGCGTTCTTAGCGAGAAAGAGAGACGTAGTACAAGTTTTCTCCTGCAAAGGGAATCAACGACTTTTTATTTTTGACTCATAGTAGTGATAACCTATCGCCAGAAAACAAATCAACAAACCCAAAGATTCTCTACTCTTTTCGATATAAGGTTTGTCCGCTTTCATAGACTCTACCAAATCTCCCACATTGTGTTGTGTAAGCCACTCAAATACAGCAGGGAGGAAGTACAAAAAACCTCCGAAATACAGTATCATCATCGCCAACAACATACCTCTATTGTATTCCTTGAAAACCCCCAAAAGCGAAATTACTCCCACAATCCCATATATAAATATCCACAATACTCCATCTACATCGTTGTATTGAACGGCTGCAAAAACAAAAAAAACGATGGCTAAAATAATATTTACAAGACGTGCTTTCATGTCGAAAATTCAAGTTCAAATTCAATAAACAAGAAGAAATTCAAATGTAAGTATTCATTCTTCGAAATTTGATTGAACCCAAACTTATACTTTATTGAAGCCTTCTTTCTCTACTACAAAAGTACAAATCCTATTCCAAAAGTAAAGAGTATCTTCTTCTTTAGTTAGAAAGCGTATCGTATCGAAAAAGCTCCTCCCGTAGAGTTTCGGATGTTTCCTCGCCACAAATAAAGAGTCGGTTTGATGTCTATCATAAAAACAATCGGAGAATCAGGCGCAAACTCCAAACCAAATATTCCATCTGCCCCAACATTCAAATTCTCCCTCCAAATCCCTATATGTCCTCCCAATCCATAAACAACGTTCAGACTATAATCCAAAGCTTCTGAATGTAACTCATACAATACTGTAAGATTACCTCCGTTCTGCCCTCCTCCAACGATAAATTCAAGAGCAGAATTACTTCCTATGAACTGTTTGTAAGTCATTCCTGTTGGATACCCAAATCGAATCCCTATCGCTTTATCGTAATTTTGAGCCTGTGATATACTACTTAGAGTTAATAAACAAATGATTAAAACAAATATTTTTTTCATACGTATTTTTTAAGAAAAAATTAATAATTAAAAATCTTGGGTTTTATTGTAATTTTAGTCGTCTTCTAAAGACAACTCTACAGTAATTATTTATTTATGACCAACAATCAGCAAATATATTCACTTCCTTATTACCTTTTAATGAAAAACGTAACTCCCAACCAATTAGCTTATTTTATTGCTGCAATTTTAGGCATATCCTGTTTAGTTATCAATATTGTGTTCATTTTTTTTTTCCAACTTGCTATTGAGTGGTACTGGGCGTTTGTTCTGGCTGCCATTACCAGCCTTATCGGATACAGCCTATTTTACATTGCCTTAGAGCGTTTTATATACCGAAAAATCAAATTGATTTACAAACATATTCACCGACTGAAACAGCCCAAGAAAAATATAAGTGAAAATCTAAACTTAAACGAAAATATTCTCGACCAAGTAGAAACCCAAGTTTTAGAATGGACAGCAGAGAAAAAAGAAGAAGTTGATGCGTTGAAAAAACTCGAAAATTACCGACGTGAGTTTCTTGGCAATGTATCACACGAACTCAAAACGCCCATTTTTAATATGCAGGGTTATCTTCTTACCCTCATTGACGGTGGCATTGACGATCATAATATCAATATGAAATACCTCCACAGAGCTGCTCAAAATGCGGAACGGTTGAGTGCTATTGTCAATGATTTGGAAGTTGTGAGTCGACACGAAGCAGGTGAACTTCAATTGAATACAGCTCCTTTTAACATTGCAGAATTGGTGACAGAAATTTTTGAAACAATGGAAATGATGGCAGATGCCAACGATATTGAACTAAGCTTCAAAAAAGGCACTCAAACCAACATGAGGGTCAATGCTGATAGAGAACGTATTCACCAAGTATTGACCAATCTTATTTCCAACTCTATCAATTATGGCAAAGAGAATGGTCAAACCAAAATTGGCATTTACGATATGGACAAATATGCACTCATTGAAGTGACTGACAACGGTTTGGGAATTGCCGAAAAGCACCTGCCACGTCTTTTTGAACGTTTTTATCGTGTAGATCCCGCTCGTTCGAGAGCAAAAGGTGGTTCGGGTTTGGGTTTATCTATTGTCAAACATCTCATTGAAGCCCACCACCAAACGATTCACGTCCGCAGCAAAGAAGGATTGGGAACGACTTTTGGTTTTACTTTGAAGAAGGAAGCATAAGAATGAGATTTAGAAAAATCTTAGCTCACAAATCATGTAATCGTACATCTAAAATCCAATCAATACCATTTCCAATACCTGAATTTGCCCTACAATCCAATCACCACCGTATCTTCATGATACACCACCGAATACTTCAAATCAATCACTTTCTTTGCTCCTGCTTCAATCACATACTGCCACTCTAAATGTCCAAAATCGTTCCTTTTCAGTGTGTCCGTATCTTCTTCATAAACAGGTTCAATCAGTTCTACTTCAATATCATTGTCATTAGACACAGGCATTTGATTGTGAATTGTCAGTTGAATCGCTCGTTTTTTGGAGTTGGTAATCGTAGTTTGGTAAGCATACAACATTTTCTCCTTGTTTTTGATAAAACCAACCGTCTTTCGGAGGTTTTGAAGGGTTTTGTATTCCACCTTCACCGATTCGTCAATACCCAAGCCCAATTCAAAATTGGCACTTGAAGCCGTAAAAGGAATAGCAGATTTTGCTACAAAATGATTGTCCATAAAAATATTGGAAGCACCCGAAAGCAAAGGATATTCGCTGTCATTGGTGATTTTGGCTTTCAAGTAAGTGTGAGTAGATTTTGAAGGAATGGTAATATGGACAAATTCGGTCTTGTAAATTCGCTCCAAAATATTCACCTGTTGAGGCTGGTTGTCACTCGAAATAGTGGTCTTACTCCCCACTCCAAACACGACCGAAGCCGCTTTTGTATCAACCGTTGTCCGTTCACGCTCCATAGATTCTTCTACTATCTCTTCCATATCATAAATCGACTCCTTTGCCTTTTCAGATGCCGATTCCACTACTATTGCATTCAGTTCTCTTCGTTTTTTGTTATACTTAGGAGGAGAATATTTACTCAAAAACCAACTCCCTAATAGAGGCGGTTCGCCACTGATATGAGGTTTAGCAGTCGAAAGCTGCAATCCTACATTTTCCCAATCCTCACCTGTTCGCTGACTCACCATTGCCTTATACGCCAAAGAAACTTCATTCGTATCGCTGTTCACTCGCACATCATACACAGGATGCCAAGCCGCTCCATAGACTATGTATGACAACTTCAAAACGACTTCCTCCTCTCCTTTTGCCTCCAAAACCACTTGCACCTGTTTTTGTGATTTAGTCGTAGGTTGCCCCAAGGATTTTTTTTCTCGCTTCAATTTGTCCAACTGCTGTTGAATTTGATGGGCTTCCTTTTGGACACTCAAAATATCCGCATCAATTTTGGTCAATTGGGTTTGATGCAAGTCAATCATCTGCAACCATTTTTCGGGCTGCAAAGTCGCAGATTTGGAAGATTGTTCAGAAGTCGAAGTAATCTTCGCTGCAATATTTTCCACCAACAAGCGAGCACTTTCCAAGCGTTTGGTCTGCATCTGCAATGCCTTTGCCTCATTTTGAAGTTCCTTCTGTTCTCTTTGAATTTCTTCTAAACGCTCATTTTGAGTCACTACAAAATGCTTGGTTTCTAATTTTACATCCTTCAATAGAGCATTGCCTGCACCCGTTACTTGTAGGCTGTTTGCTTCAATTCTTTCAGGCAATTCTGCAAAAACAAGGGTTTGATTGCCCGCTTCAATAGTTGTCTTTGCGATGCGGGTAACTTGGGCACGGTCGCTAAAAACGGTAATTTGTGTGATTTTAGAGCTAAGGGTTTGCATGTTTATTTTGTATTTTTTATGACTTTTGAAGTTTTGCTGTAAAAATCTAAATCAATATTTAGACATAAACGTTCCATGAATTAAATAAATTATAAAAAAAGATAAATTTACTGCAATGAATGATTTAATACAACAACTTCTCTCTACTGACTCTACACTATTAATGACCTATGTAGTTGTCTATTTCTTCTGGGGCGTATTGATGCACAATTTCGGGATTTACACAAAGATTGCTCGCTTTCGATATTGGTGGCAAATCATCAGCTGCTATATTCTCTACATGGTGCCAATTTCTATTTTATTGAAGGAGTTGGTTTGGTATGAACAGTATCTCTATGGATTATTTTTTATGGGGATTTTGGAATTTGCAGGCTATTGGCTCAAAACCTCTATTGCCTTTGACAACAATATAATAGATCGACTTTTTGGAGAACGGAATTTTGCACTTGGAATGACCCTGTTTTTTGCAGCCTACTTTCCATTGGGAAATGCTTTGGTGGGAATGTTGGCTTCTTTAGTATAAATTGGTTTTGAATAAACAACAAAAGGGCAGCCTTGTATAAGACTGCCCTTTTGTTGTTTATTTAATTTGTGTTATCTCAATTGTTGTTTTTGCCCTATCACATCTGGCTCTTGAGCTTTGCCATAAGTTTCTAAGGTATCGCTTAATTGTTTTCTTGCCAAGAAAATTCGGCTTTTGACCGTACCCAAAGGCACTTCCAAAGCATCCGCAATTTCGTGGTATTTGAAGCCTTGATACATCATCCAAAATGGCGTTCGGTATCTATCTGGCAAATCTCCTAAAGCTCTGTCTATATCTTCCACCACAAAATTAGACGGTGCATCGTTGTTGACCGTTTTTGCTGTGTTCATCAAGTAAGATTGGTCGGTGTTGTCAAAGATGGTGTTTTGACGCACTTTTTTGCGGTAGTTATTGATAAAAATATTTCGCATGATGGTATAGAGCCACGCCTTTAGATTCGTGTTGTGGCGATATTTATCTCTATTGGTCAATGCCTTTAATATGGTTTCTTGCAACAAGTCATTGGCATCTTCCAAACTTCTTGTCAG
>JBMYXW010000086.1:0-8453 GCA_049608825.1 Chitinophagales bacterium | reverse complement strand
GATTCGTTTAGAGATCCACAAAGGCTTGCTGAAACGCAGTCGAACGAGCGCCTAACTGCAGCGATAAATGTATTTTTAGATATGGCCAGCCAAAATAATCAAGATATCAGTCGTATTGATAAAACATAAAAGAAAAGCAAACACACAAATATTATTCAAAAAGTTTTTCATGAATCGAATTTTTTAATGATTTTTTTTTAAAAAGTTTAATAGTGTAATTTTTGGTCATAGCAAAAAAATGTCAATGAATCATTTAGTTTATCTATTGGTTTTTTAAAACGTAATTTTCACTGAAATATTGAATGATTAAACCTGACTTAAACCAATTCAAAATTATGATACTGATTACTTGGACTTTCGTATCTTGCAAACGTATAATCTAAAGGCAAAAAATAATTAAAAAGTTGCATCAATTATGTCAAAAAAAAACAATCAAAAGAGAATTTCTGCAGAAGACCTATACAATATCCAGCTTATCAGTACCTGTGTTCTTTCTCCCGACGGTCAAACAGTTGTTTACCCCGTTCAGTGGGTAGATAAATCCACCGAAAAAAAACACGCCAATCTTTGGGTAGTAGATACAAAAAACAAAGAAGCTCGTCAAATTACCTTTGGCAAACAATCAGATACAAATCCCAAATGGTCGCCTGATGGAAAAAAAATAGCTCTGACCTCCAATAGAGATGGAAGCACCCAACTATATGTCATGAACTTCAAGGGAGGAGAAGCCGAAAAAGTGACGGATATAAAAGGAGCAATTGGTTATTTTGAATGGTCGCCCGATGGCAAAAAAATAGTATTCAGCCTTCAAAGAAAAAACAAAACGGCAATAGCACAAGAGCAGGACGCAAAGAAAAAAGAACTTGGCATTGTAGCCCGTCACTACACCAAGGCTTCCTACAAGTTTGACGGAATGGGCTACAAAACAGGCACACATTGGGGAATCAGCGTTTTGACCCTCAAAACCAAAAAAGTCGAACACCTCACCAAAGGCAAAAAGCACAATGAAAATCGCCCAACTTGGTCGCCCGATGGCAAAAAAATTGCCTACACCAGCAATGTCAGCAAAGACGCACACCTAACAGGCGAAAAAGTCGACTTGTTTGTGATGGAAGTCAAAACCAAGAAAAAACAAAAAATCAATACCCAAGATGGTCAATTAGAAATGCCAACTTGGTCACCCGATGGCAAATGGCTCGCCTACTATGCCAAAGACGGACTCGAATGGTATCTCAATACCAACCTTTGGCGAATCAAAGCCGATGGTTCAGAAGCAGCCGAAAACCTCACCAAACAATACGACCTCAATCTTGACACCTACACCGTCAATGACACAATGGGCGCACCCGTCCATGCTGCCCCTATTTGGTCAAATGATGGCGAATCAATTGTGGTGCAAGTTGCCAAACATGGGCGAGTGTCCATACATCGTTTGACTTTGGAAGACAAATCCTTGACCACTATTTTGGACGAAAAAGGCGTGTTCAGTTGTGTTAGTTACGATGCCGAACAAAAAAGCTTGGCAACTGTCTTGGGAACGATGACCGACCCTTGCCAAGTTGTATTGAAGGAAGAAGACAAAGACTTGAAAGTTTTGACCGAATTGAACAAAAAATTGCTGAAAAATAGGAATTTAGGAGGTGAAATAGAAGAAGTTTGGTTCAAAGGCGAAGACGGCAACGACCTGCAAGGTTGGATTGTGAAACCACCCAACTTCAATCCCAAAAAGAAATACCCTTCCGTTCTGCAAATTCATGGTGGACCTCTGCTGCAATATGGAGAAGCCTTCACCCACGAATTTTACTATTTA
Source organism: Chitinophagales bacterium (assembly GCA_049608825.1). Lineage (GTDB taxonomy): Bacteria > Bacteroidota > Bacteroidia > Chitinophagales > UBA2359 > JAUHXA01. The sequence goes on along the minus strand of JBMYXW010000086.1, from coordinate 6,643 downwards.
GCCGCCAAAGGTTATGTGGTGTATTTTTCCAACCCAAGAGGAGGACAAGGTTATGGCGAAGAACACGCCAAAGCGATTTGGAACGATTGGGGCGGTAAGGATTACGCCGATCTCATGTCTTGGACAGACTACATAACAAAACAATCTTATATCGACACCAAAAGAATGGGGGTGACAGGTGGGAGTTATGGAGGTTATATGACCAATTGGATCATTGGACACAATCATCGCTTCAAAGGAGCAGTCACTCAACGTTGTGTAAGCAATCTCATCAGTATGTGGGGTTCGAGTGATGGCAACTGGATTTTCCAACAGTGCTTCGGCAACAAACCTCCGTTTGAAGACATGGAGAATTTTTGGAGAATGTCGCCCATCAAATACATCGGCAATGCCAAAACGCCTACTTTGGTGATTCACAGCGAAAAAGACTATCGCTGCAATTTGGAGCAAGGCGAACAGGTGTATATTGCCTTGAAGAAATTGGGCGTGGACACCGAGTTGGTCATTTTCCCCAACGAATCACATGGTTTGTCTCGAATGGGTCGAACAGATAGGAGAGTGGTTCGATTGGAACATATCGGACGTTGGTTTGACAAATATTTGGGAAAGAAGTAATATACTTTGGCTTCGTTCTTCCGTCTGTTTTGTCATTTCTTTCACCTGTTGAAGAATACTTTTTTCTTGTGGACTAGGGTTATATATTTCTTTCACCTTCAATACAACCGAACAAACTATTCTCCACTCATCAACTTCAATATGGATGGCGGCACGATAAACATTGCATTCATCAGTGAATCAGGTATTTACAACTATGCTTAGTACATCATGTATCCACCTAATTTGAGAACCATTTCTATACGAGTAATCAGATAGATAGATTTAAGAGTTAGGATTACATAATTTTTGACCTTTGATTTTGAAAACACGACAAGAGATAGTACTACCTTTTTGGCTTACCACTTAATTTAGGGCAAGCTCTACTAGTAAAGATTGAGTAAACCAAATAGTTCCCGAAATCGTTTATCTTTGCAGACCAAAAACAAACAATACCATGAAACGACTTCCATTTCTCAGTTTACTCTTTTGTTTATTCCTAATCGTCTCTCAAACAGCCTGCAAAGAAGACGAAATACCAGATATTCCTATTGAAGAATCTGACGATTATTTGATATTCGGGACTATCTATGGTGAATGTATAGGAGAAGAATGTGTGACGCTCTACAAAATACAGAACAGTCAGATTTTTGAAGACAATACAGAATTTGTGGCATTGGGCGAAATTCCCTTTAGCGAAACTCCTCTTCCCCAATCAAAATTTAACATTGCACAAGAATTATTAGTCGTATTTCCGAGTAAATTGTTGACTTCCGAAGAAAGAACCTACGGTTGTCCAGATTGCCATGATCAAGGAACAGTTTACATAGAGTTGGAAGAAGAAGATATCAAAACGATTTGGAGAATAGATACAGACGATATAGATGGTAGCCCAGCCGTTACCGAGTTCAAAAACAAGGTATTGGAGATAATAGAGGAGCTTCAAGATTGATGTTCTCAAACCTAAAGGATTGGGATTCTGAGATTTGACTCTTTACTTACCACATCACAGAAGCCCCTTTTTTGTTAATTTTGGAGACATATACCTTGCAGTCAATTCCTTTAGTTGTCAAAGTTTTTTCCATCAAATCCGCCACCTGTTCAGCCTTACTTGCGTTATCAGAAAATGCAAACATAGAAGGTCCTGAACCCGAAATACCAAAAGCAAAAGCACCTGCATACATTGCTGCATTGCGGACATTCTGAAATTCTGGAATGAGCGAAGAACGATAAGGTTCTGCCAATATATCCACCATACTGCGCCCTAAAAGTGCCAAATCATCTTGGTACAAACCTGCAATAAAACCAGCCAAGTTTCCTGTTTGGGTAATGGCAGCTTTCATGCTCACCTCTTTTGGGAGAATACCACGGGCTTCTTTGGTGAGAATTTCTACATGTGGATGAACGACAGTCGTATATAAATTCTCTGGAACTGGCAATTCTATAATATCCAAAGGATTGTAAGCTCGAATCAAAACAATTCCTCCCAATAAACAAGGGGCTACATTGTCGGCGTGATGTGCGCCACTTGCAACAGCCTCCCCGTCAATCGCAAAATCAACTAATTCCTTTTTTGTCAATGGCATTCCCATCAAGTGATTCGCTGCTACTACGGCTGCCACTGCACTTGCAGCACTCGAACCCAATCCACTGCCAAAAGGCATTTTTTTGTGGATGATGATGTCGATTCCTTTTTTGTATTGAAGGTGATTTACCAAAGACAAAACCGCTTTGCTCGCCGTATTTTTCTCTACTTCAAAGGGCAATTTCCCATCGTCTCCCGTAATTTCGACTATCCGAACTTCTCCAATATCATTGAACTGAACGCTGACTTCATCGCCAGGCGCATCCACTGCTAATCCCAGTACATCAAATCCGCAACTCACATTGGCAATAGAAGCGGGGGCGTAGGCTGTAACCATTTGTTATATTTATAGGTTGATTCTAAATAGCGGCAAAATTACAAGATATTATTGGAGCAGAAAAACGTTTTGAAATTATTCACTAAAAACTTTGGTACTGTTATATTTGTTTCTAAATTAGCTTGTGTAAGTTGACAATATTGAAGGCAAAATAGCAATAGAGGGGTTTGTTTTGCAAGACTGAATGTTTTTACATTTCTCAAAAGAAAAGACATTATGCAAAAGCATTACTTCAAATTTTTGTTTTTACTAATAACCATCAGTTTCATCGACTTCAATCTGTATGCCCAATTGCCTCAATGCGAAAGAGGAGTCAATTTTGCAGATTTGGACATCAACAATGTGAAAGCTCGCCATTGGGCAAGTGGCAATATGTGGTACGACACCTATTACCACTTGCCTCATTATGAAGTACCCAAAGGTAGCGGTAAGCACAGCTTGTTCTCCTTTGATTTTTGGTTTGGAGCAGTAGATGAAATGGGACGAAGAAGAACGGCTTTTCAAACCTATTCAGGCTCACAAAGCACTACGGGACACACTTATTTTCCTGGACCTTTAGATGATATTGGTGATACCTTTGTTGAAATATGTGCTTATTATGATAGGGTTTGGAAAATCAACAAATCCACTTTGGATTCCTTTCGTTTGGGCTTACTTACCAAAGTTCCCAAAGATATTTTGGAGTGGCCAGCTCGCAACAATCCCCACATTCCTTTTTCTCCCGAAGGCGATTTAGCTCCTTTCCAAGATGCCAATGGTGACAACAATTACAACCCAATGGATGGCGATATTCCCGAAATTTTGGGAGACCAAACTTTGTGGTGGTCGTTCAATGACAAAGGCGGCTATGGTTCGCCCTATGCAGAAACGACCCTGCAAATAGACGGTTGGGCAATGGCCTATGCTTACAACAGCATTCCAGAGCTTCAAAACCACACTTTTTATAAATACAGTTTTGCCAACAAATCTAATTTGCGCTTGGATTCGGTGATGGTAGGGATGTTTATCGAATCAGATTTGGGGCAGTTTGATGACGATTTCGTAGGCTGTGACACTGTGCGGAATATGGGCATTTTCTACAATGGTGATCCTGATGATGGAGAGTATGGAACAGATATTCCAATGGTAGGTCTCAAAATATTGCAAGGTACTCAAGAGGAAAAAGAGGAAGATATCTACTCCGATATGTACACCTGTTGGTTCAGAGGGAAAAACTGGGCAACATGGGGTTTGCCCGAACATGAAAGAAGTGCTTTTAATGGCTTGTGGGGTTTGGGTGGAGATGGTAGAGCAATGACCTATGGAGGTAATGGTTTGGGCTCAGGAGATTCACCGACCACGCTTCACATGTACCCTTCCGACCCCACAGATTCAGAAGGTTGGTCTGAATGTTCAGAAAACAATATGCCTTCTGACAGACATTTGGTGATGAGTGTTGGACCGACTACCATGCAGCATCTCGAAAAAAGGGAACTGCATTTTGCAGTTTTGTGGGTGGAAGAAGATGTCAATTACCCCTGTCCAAGTTTTGCACCATTGCAGGAAGCGGCGGATTTTGTACAGAATATGTTTGACAATGGACTCATTACGAATATTGAAGAAAATCCTATTTCTTCTTATCAAAATTCTCAAATTCGCTTATTTCCGAATCCTGCTACATCCAATTCAGTTTTGTATTTGGAGCAAAAACAAGGACTTCAAAAAGGTACATTGCAACTTTTTGATAGTTTGGGAAAGTTGGTAAAAAGTGCAACATTGAAGGAAAATCGGCAAAATGAGGTGCAGCTTTCTGACCTTCAATCGGGGATTTATTTTTATGAGCTTCAATGGAGGAATGGGAGCGTGGAGAATGGGAAGGTTGTGGTGCATTTTTGAATTTGCTTTATGGAAACTAAAATATTAAATTAGGCACTTGCAAAACATAATTCACTCGCTTACAAAGTGCTGTTTGAATTTGCCTTAGTCCTCCACCACAGGCACTATCACCCTAAAAGTAGTTCCCTTGTCCAAAACCGATTGATGCACAATGATTTTGCCCCTGTGGTACATCTGAACAATGCGTCTGGAGAGCGAGAGACCAAGTCCCCAACCCCGTTTTTTGGTGCTGTAACCAGGCTTAAAGACTGTTTTGAATTTGGATTTGGGAATACCTTTGCCAGTATCGGTTACGTCAATGATAACTTTTCTGTCTTCCTCCCACATCTTCACTTCAATCTTGCCCTCTGCACCCATTGCATCCAAACCATTGCGAATCAAGTTTTCAATCACCCAATCAAACAAAACACTGTTTACATTGGCTTTGATGACAGGTTGTTTGGATTCAAAAGTGACAGCGACTTTTCCCGAAGCTCGGCGACGCATGTATTTGCTCGTTTCGGCAACAGATTCTACAAGGTTGGTGACGGTCAATTTGGGCTGTGCGCCAATCTTGGAAAAACGGTCTGCAATGAGCTGCAATCTTCCCACATCCTTCTCCAGCTCTTCGCCCACCATCTGTGCCTCACCGCTTGGATCATCCGAAATTTTGAGCATTTCGACCCAGCCAACCATCGAAAATAGGGGCGTACCCAATTGATGAGCGGTTTCCTTTGCCATGCCCAGCCAGACCTTGTTTTGTTCAGCACGTCTTGCAGCGTCAAATGCAACATAAGCAATGAGTAAGAAAATAGAAATGATACATAACTGAAAAAGCGGATAGGTTCGGAGTTGGGATAATATGCTGGATTCATTGTAGTAAATAAAGCTCTTTCGCTCCAAAATCTGCCCTGTATCATTGCCTTCCTCATCTCGTTCTCTGAATTGTGCCGAAATTTCGATGGGGGTATAACTTTCCTTCATTGCCTCCAATTGCTCTGTAACAGTTGCCGCATCACCCAATTTTTTCATGTCAAAGTTGCGTTCATTGTCGTCAGGGTCGAGGTTTCGAGTGCCTGTCACCTGCCCTTTGCCATTGGTTTGAATAACGGGAATCGTGGTATTGGAGGTGGTGATTTCCTGCAAAAAGGTGAGAATATTGGACTCATAGTTCGACAAGAGTTTTTGAGCTTCGGGAGGCAATTGTTCCCGTTCGTTCATAAACGAAAAAATATTTTTAATCTCGTTTACTGCTTTTCCATAAAGCTCTATTTTTTTGCGTTCTTCTTCAGCCAACTGATTGGCAAGGGATTGACTGTAAAACAGACTGATGGTTACAATGACCAAAGCGGCGACTATCAAAGCTACCTTCCATTGAAGGGTTCTATCGTAAATATTCATTTTTTGCAAATTATTTTCTTCCGAAATCTGCTGGAATCTCTCCCCAAGCAGCGGTTTCCCATTTCAAAACTTTATTGGAGTACGTATTATTTTTCAACCAAGTTAAACCTCTTTCTACCAACGCAAATAATTGCCGATTCGTATTGTTGGGCTTCAAAGTAGTACGTACTCGTTTGTCACGAACCCATGCCATAGCCGTTCTGGAATCAGAATAAACGGGTATGGTGCTGCCTTTTTGCTTCAAATATGCCAAACCATGTACCAATGCCAAAAATTCGCCTAAATTGACGGTTCCGTGTGGAAAAGGACCTTGATGGAAAAATCGAATCCCTGACTTAGTATCCACGCCTTGATATTCCAAAACGCCAGGATTACCACTACAAGCGGCATCTACTGCAAGGCTTTCTAAGATGGGTTGCCCAATTTTCTTTAATTGTTCGGGAGTCAAAGAAGTATCTTTTTTGACATTTTTGCCAATATAATCACTGCTGTTTCCATAATAGGCTTCTTCTGCCAATTCTTTGCTTTTGAAGGATTTGTATCTCGCTCCAAAATATCCTTTCACCTGTTTTTGACAATCTGGCCAATTGTCAAAAACGCCTGTTTCGTTGCCTTCCCAAACTACATAATATTTCTTTTTGCTCTTTGCCATTTTTGCCTATCTGGTTCTTTTTGATTAAAAACCGAAAGATAAGGATTTTTTCTTTGCAGTGTAAATTTAGAAACCCTAATACCATAAATTGAAATAAGCAATTGTGTTGACAGTATAAAGTATTTGGAAAGCTTAAATTTGTGTATGGATGAAAAGGTGACATCTCCATAAGAATGAAGGAGGTGTAATCTTTTCATCATATTTGGAATCGGCTTTGAGA
>JBMYXW010000085.1:0-8458 GCA_049608825.1 Chitinophagales bacterium | reverse complement strand
AGGCACGGAAGTGAATGAATATCCAGGAACGGACATCAATCAAGCTCCTCGTCAATCTGGGGCTAATGTGGGTCCAACTGAAAATGGTGTGATTCGCACTGTTAATGATTCTTTTAGCTATCCGAATGCAGCAGATGCGATTCAAATAAGTATCGTTCCACAAGGTAAGTAAAATGGTCTGATTGTGTGATTGTGCAACTGTATGATTATAAGTGTACTGCTTGTAATTCTAAGATTGCTCAATCACACTTTTTTCTTATATAAAGATTGAGTAAAAACTGTATTTTTCCAAAGAACTTCAAAAATATTATTTGATTTCAAAAAGTATTTTGAGAGATTCCGTTAGGAACGCTGAAAAAATAATGTTACAATTTCCATCTTCGGAAGATATTGATTTTGCTCATTCAACATTTATTTATTCAGCATTACTAATGAACAGTTCAAATAGCAAAAGCCGAAGTGTTTATTCAAACAAACTTCGGCTTTTGTTTTTTCAATACTTTGAATTAAGCATTGAAAAGTTCAATATAGAATCTTATTCACCTCCACTTTGAAGTGCTTCGTAGCGTTCTTTGTACTCTTTAGATTTGACCATATCACCCAATTGAGCGTGAATCTCTTTTAGAGCAATCAAAGTATTCATATCATCAGCTTTCACCTCCAAAGCTTTGTCAAAGAAAGGCAATGCTTGATTGAAGTTGGCTTCTGCCGCTTTCTTCAAACCATCGTATTCCTTTTGTTTGCTTAAAGGTAAGTCGTTTGCTGCAGTAATATTCGCAACTGCCATATTGTAGTACAAGGCACCTGTATTGTAAATTGCGTCAAACAATTCTGGGTTCAATGCCAAAGCTTTACCATAGTATTCCAAAGCTTTGTCTTTGTTGCCTTCTACTTCTAAGCCTTCAAAAGCAGCTCCCAAAGCAAACAACAAACTTGCATTTTTAGAATACGCTTCATTTGACACAGCTTCCTGCATCAATGCGACTGCCTCATCGTTTTTGTCTTCTTTCAACAAAGAGTTGATTTCCGCAATCATGAACTTCTCTGGACCATAGCGTTTTTTACCCGCTTCCAAAATAGCTTTCGCCTTCTCGCTTTCTTCTTTTGCAGCATACAATTGGTTCAAGGACAAATACATGTTTTCGTCATCGTAATCCAATTCTACAGCTTGCTCATAGTATTTGATAGCATCCTCAAAGTTCTGTCCATTTTGAGCGCAGTAAGCACTCATCACAATCGCAGAAGTATCTACAATCTCTTGGTCAGAAGAAGCATTGATCATATCGGTTAGCTCCAAAGAAGTTTTGAAGTTGGTTAAACCCTTCTCGTATTCTTTGGCTTGGAAAGAAGAAATACCATCGTTGTAGTACAAGGCTCTGATAAAGTCCAACACTTTTAGATTTTGGTCACTGTAAGAACCTTTTTCATCTGCTTCCATAGAAGCTTTGACCGCATCCATAGCGATTTTGGAAGATCCTTGATTAGCAGGGTGATTGTCAAGAGCTGCAATCTCGGCATAAACAGCCGCATAATAGTGAAACCCTTTTGCGACCACTTTTGACTTCAATTTTGAGTCATCTGCCGCTTGTTTTTCTCTGATGACTTCAATCGCATCGTCTATTGCGTTCTTTGCCTTGTCCAATGATTCAGTTTTTTTGATAACTTTTTCGATAGACATATAGGTTGTATAGCTGGCGCTTGCAGTGTTGATACTTGCACTTTGAGCGAAAGTTGCAGCACTGAGCAACAAGCAAAACAGAACGGAAAAAATATTATACTTCATAGTTTACAATGAAATTTACATTAAAAAAAATAGAAAAATTTGTTTTATCAATGGTTAGAATGAATCTAAATAATTGGGTTTAATCTTCGGGAGGCGTATTCTCTATCTCAGTCGATGTTTCACCCTCTTTTTCAGTTGATATTTCACTTCCTTCCACGAATGTTTCGTTTTCTTCAGACGACACATTTTCGTCTTCGTCATCGTCCGAAATCGGAATTCTTGCTACACTTGCAATCTCGTCTGCTTCCTTCAAGTTGATTAAGCGTACACCTTGCGTTGCTCGACCACTTGTAGAAATATCTCCCACGCTCATCCGAATAGAAATACCCGATTTATTGATAATCATCAAACCATTGTCATCTACCACATCTTTAATAGCAATCAAATTGCCCGTTTTTTCGGTCACATTGATGGTTTTGACACCCTTACCACCTCTATTCGTCACTCGATATTCCTCCAAGTTTGTTCGTTTGCCATATCCTTTTTCCGAAACGACCAAAACAGTTGTCTCTCGGTCAAATCGCCTGTCCACACAAACCATTCCGACCACTTCATCCTTGCCGCCATCCTTCAATCGAATACCTCTGACACCCGAAGCAGTACGCCCCATAGAACGGACAGTATCTTCTGGAAAGCGAATCGCACGACCCGATTTGATACCCAAAACGACATCGCAATGTCCATTCGTCAATTTAGCCTCCAATAAAGTATCGCCTTCGTTGATGCCAATCGCAATGATACCATTTTGGCGAGGGCGTGAGAATTTTTTTAATGAAGTCTTTTTGATGACTCCTTTTTGGGTACAAAACATGATATAATGATTCTCCAAAAATTCTTCATCCGTCAAATCTTCAATGTTCAGATAAGCCCGAACCTTGTCCTCTTTTGGTAGCTGAATGATATTTTGAATAGGACGACCTTTCGATGTTTTACCTCCTTCTGGAATTCGATAAGTTCGCAGCCAATGACAGCGTCCTTGCTCCGTAAAAATCAAAAGGTAATCATGTGTTGAACCAATAAACAAGTGTTCTACAAAATCTTCGTCACGAGTTGCCGTACCTTTCGAGCCTTTGCCACCACGGTTTTGCTCACGGTATTCGTTCAAAATCGTGCGTTTCATATAACCCAAATGTGAAATCGTCACGGCAACTTGCTCGTTGTTGGTCAAATCTTCGATGCTCATTTCACCTTCAGCTGCCATGATGTCTGTTCTACGTTCATCACCGTATTTGGCCTTCACCTCAGCCAATTCGTTTTTGATAATGCCCATTCGCATGGATTCATTGCCTAAAATCTCCTTGAGGTTGGTTATTTTTTGCTGAATTTCATCGTAATTCTGTTTGATTTTGTCTCTTTCAAGAGCCGTCAATCGCTGCAAACGCATGTCCAAAATTGCTTTGGCTTGAATCTCGCTCAACCCGTAAATCTCCACCAAACCTTGTTTGGCTTCATCTGGACCTGCCGAACCACGAATCAATTTGATGATTTCGTCTAAGTGGTCCATTGCAATCAAGTAACCTTCCAATAAATGCGCTCGTTTTTCGGCTTGGCGCAAATCGTATTCGGTGCGTCGAATAACCACTTCATGGCGGAAATCCACAAAGTACTTCATCAATTGTTTCAAATTCAATATGCGTGGACGACCATTTACCAAACAGACATTGTTTACCCCAAAAGAAGATTGAAGGTAAGTGTATCGGTACAATTGATTCAATACAACTTGTGCATTGGTATCTCTACGAATTTCATAGACGATTCTCATTCCATTTCTATCCGATTCGTCACGAATAGCGGTGATTCCTTCAATGCGTTTGGAATTGATGAGTTCTGCCGTTTTTTCAATCAATCGAGCCTTGTTCACCTGATAAGGAATCTCGTTCACGATGATTCGTTCACGGTCTTTATTTTTGCCGTAAAGTTCAATTTCAGACCTGCCTCGCACCACAATCCTACCTCGCCCTGTCTCGAAACCTTGTTTGATGCCTTCGTAACCATAAATAGTTCCGCCTGTCGGAAAGTCGGGAGCTTTGACGTATTCCATCAAGCCATCAATGTCAATCTCAGGATTGTCGATATAGGCTACAATCCCATTCACAATTTCGGTCAAATTGTGCGGCAACATATTGGTCGCCATCCCTACTGCAATTCCTGTCGCTCCATTGACCAACAAATTTGGGATTTTGGAAGGCAAAACAGTAGGCTCTTTCAAGCTGTCGTCAAAGTTCAATCGGAAATCTACCGTATCTTTCTCAAGGTCTGTCAAAATATCCTCTGAAATTCGCTTCAATCGGGCTTCAGTATATCGCATTGCAGCAGAGTTGTCTCCATCTACCGAACCAAAGTTACCTTGTCCATCCACCAAAGGATAGCGCAAAGACCAAGGCTGTGCCATTCGTACCATTGCATCATATACAGAAGAATCACCATGTGGATGGTATTTTCCTAGGCACTCCCCAACAATACGTGCGGACTTCTTGAAGGGCTTACCTGCCCCCAATCCCAAGTCAGACATGCTGAACAACACCCTTCTTTGTACAGGCTTCAATCCATCCCTTACATCAGGCAGTGCACGCGACACAATCACTGACATGGAGTAATCAATATAGGCGGATTTCATTTCCTCTTCTATATTGATTTGTATGATATTTCCGTCATTAGCCATAAAGCTCGTTTTCGTTAAATAAGTTACTTGTTATTTGAAGTATGTTTACAGCTCAAAGATACGAAATAAATAGGGCTTTTTATAGCTTTTAAAGCCTTGTAAGAGGCTTAATGTGCAATGAAAATCAAAAAGGGATAGAAAATCAAAGAATAGGCTGATTATCCTAAACAGAAGTGAACAAGAACGATTGATGATACCCCCTATTTCAATGTAAAATTCACCTCATCACTTTTTTGTAGTATTTTGGCATTCTTTTCAGAAGCAAAAATTCTACTTTCTAAAACAAAACAGCAATGTCTATCTACAAAGTTTTTCGATTTTTCATACTCCTGTTTATTCTTCCCCTTTCTATAGAAGCCCAAACCATCACCCTCAAAAACCTCCAAAACGAACAGGTCATTTCCAATGCAACGGTTCTTTTTGAAGCAGACAAAACCCAAACCACAAGTAACACAGAGGGAGAAATTGAAGTCCATTGCAGCGAAGACAAAATTAAACTTCGCATTTCTCACGTTTCTTACGAAACCTTGCAGCTTGAAGTCGACTGCAAAAAATTACCTCCCATTATTTACCTCACCCCAAACGATGTCCTACTCAATCAAGTGACTGTACAAGCCTTTGAAAGTAGAAAATGCCTTTTTAAAACCGCAGGAGCAATCGCCACTATTTCTCCAAAAACATTGCAGCAAAGCGACCAAAGTTCTTTGGTACAAGCCTTCAATACGATTTCGGGAGTGCGGATGGAAGAACGAGCCAATGGCAGTTACCGTATTTCGATTCGAGGCAGTTCCTTGCGTTCGCCTTTCAATATCCGCAATGTCAAAATGTATTGGAACAATGTTCCACTGACCAAATCGGATGGCGCAACACTCATCAATCTGATTGACCCAGAAATGGTGGGCAATGTCGAAGTCATCAAAGGTCCTGCAAGTAGTTTGTATGGTGCGGGAAATGGCGGCGCAGTCTTATTGCAGACTTCACCCCTTCAATACCAACAAAACAATGTTGAAGTCAGTACTACTTTGGGCAGTTATGGTTTGTGGAAATCTTCGGTGGGAGCGACCCAAAGTTGGGGCAAAAACGGGGTGCAATTTCGATACAATCACCAAGAATCAGATGGTTATCGAGACCACAATGCGCTGAATCGGGATATGTTCAGCTTCAATGGATTTTTCGATTTGGAGAAAGCAGGAACGGTTCGAGTTGCCACATTTTTCACCCTCTTGGACTACCAAATTCCTGGCGGACTCAATGCCGACCAAAGAGCGGAAAACCCTCGTCAAGCACGCCCAGGAAGTGCTGCCAGAAATGCTTCTATCGAAAACCAAATGTCCATGACAGGCATTGACTATGCTTTGCCTCTTAGCGAAAAATGGGAAATGAAAGCCGCCATGTCCATCACCACTATTAATCTCGTCAATCCCTTCAATACCAACTTCAAAACCGAAAACCAAACGGGATTTAGTATTCGCCCACAGGTGACCTATACCTCTTCAATAGGAGAAAACTCCGACCGAAAACTTCAATGGGTTTCGGGCATGGAATCGCAGTTTACAGGCGTTGACGCAAAAGTGTTTGGCAATGTTGAAGGCGAAAAAGATACCTTGCAGTTTGCGGATTATATCGAACCCCGTTATGCCTTGGTTTTTTCGCAAGCAAGCATAGATTTGCCACAAAACTTGACGGCTACGATTGGAGCGAGTTACAACACAGTTCAATACGATATCGAAAGGGTGAATCATTTGGGCGATTTCAGCGAAAACGATATCCGTTTTGAAGGGGCTTTTACACCGAGAGTGGCTTTGATTAAAACATGGAAAGACAAATTTGCAGTGCATGGCAGTGTGAGTTGGGGTTTTTCACCACCGAGTTTGAGCGAAGTTCGGACGAGTGAGGGGAGTATTAATACGACTTTGCAGGCTGAAAAAGGAACAAATTATGAATTGGGTTTTCGAGCCAATGGACAACGCTTTCAAGCAGATGTTGCTTTGTTTTCGCTTCAATTGCGGGATGCTTTTGTCACCAAAACAGCAGAGAATGGAACGGTTTTGTTTGAAAATGCAGGAAGTACGTCCAATCAAGGTATTGAAGCAATGATGGCTTATCAAATCCTTCAAAATTCAAGCGAAAACTCTTTTTTGTCTCAGGTAAATGCAAGATTGGCTTATACTTACAATCATTTCCGTTTCAAGGAATACTTCAAAAAAGACAATGATTTTTCGGGCAATGCTTATACAGGAGTTGCGCCTCATATCTTGAATCTGGGACTAAACGTAGAATCCCATTCGGGTATTTTCGCCCACTTCAATTTCAACTTTACAGACGAAATTCCACTGAACGATGCCAATACGGTTTTCTCCAATGCCTACAATTTACTGAATGTGAAAGCGGGTTATAGAAAAACATTTAACCAATTGGGTTTGGAATTTTTTGGAGGTCTTAACAATCTCTTGGACGAAGAGTATAGTTTGGGCAATGACTTGAATCCCTTTGGAGGTCGTTATTTTCAACCTGCTGCGGAACGGAATTTTTATGGAGGAGTACGTTTGAAGTTTTTAGGAAAAAAGTAAAAATATAACTACCTTTTGCATTCACTTCAAACATTCAAAATGGAAAACCACAATACAAATCCCCACGACGAAGTAATCATAGAAAACAAAGAACTCAGCATTTTAGAGGCACTGATTCCTGTTTTCGCCTTGGTTCTCATGCTCTTCTACAATGTCTTTTACGCTTATGGCGACGATGCCTTGAGTGGCTCCAACCAATTCATTATGCTTTGTGGCGCAGCAGTGGCAATGATTGTAGGTTTCGTCAACAAAGTCTCTTACAAAAAAATGATGGCTGAAGTCAGCGAAAACATCAAATCGACGACTGGTGCGATATTGATTTTGTTGATGGTGGGTTCGCTTGCAGGGACTTGGCTGATTAGTGGTATCATTCCAACCATGATTTATTATGGGCTCAAAATATTGAACCCAACCATATTTTTGGCGGCTTGTGTGGTGATTTGTTCGATTATTTCCATCGCAACGGGTAGCTCTTGGACGACTTCTGCTACGGTAGGAATTGCGTTGATTGGCATTGGTGAAACGCTTGGTATTTCATTGGGTATGACCGCAGGGGCAGTGCTTTCGGGGGCTTATTTTGGAGATAAAATGTCGCCCTTATCAGATACGACCAATCTCGCACCTGCAATGGCTGGCGCAGATTTGTTTGACCATATCAAATATATGTCTCTGACCACCGTACCAACGATTACTATTGCTTTAATTATTTTTACCATCATAGGTTTCACCCTTGATACGACAGGAACACCAGATATTTCGGTACAGTTGGCAGCGATGGATGCAGCCTTCAATATCACTCCACTTTTGTTCATTGTTCCGATATTGGTGGTGGTCTTGATTGTGAAAAAGACTCCGCCTTTGGTGGCTTTGTTTGCAGGAACGATTTTAGGAGGAATTGCAGCGATTATTGCACAGCCCGATATTGTAGCCAAAGTAGGTGGCGCAGAAAGTTTGGGTTTCAACTCTGCTTATAAAGGGATTATGAATGCTTTGACGGTCGATATAGCCATCGAAACATCCAGCAAAGAGTTGAATGACTTATTCACGGCAGGTGGGATGTCGGGTATGTTGGGGACGATTTGGTTGATTATCTGTGCAATGGTTTTTGGTGGGGTAATGGATGCGATTGGAGCTTTGTCTCGTATTTCGGCTGCCTTATTGAGTGTCGCAGAATCCACGTTTGGTTTGTTTGCCAGTACGGTTGCCAGTTGCTTGGCATTGAATGTAACCGCTTCTGACCAATATTTGGCGATTGTCGTACCGGGAAAAATGTTCTCCAAAGCTTATGAGGAAAAAGGACTTGCACCCGAAAATCTCAGTCGTACTTTGGAGGATGCAGGAACTGTCACCTCGGTTTTGATTCCGTGGAATACCTGTGGTGCTTATCAAAGTGGTGTATTGGGCGTATCGGTAGCCGATTATTTTGTGTATGCTATTTTCAAT
>JBMYXW010000084.1:0-8500 GCA_049608825.1 Chitinophagales bacterium | reverse complement strand
TATATTGAAGTACTCATAGCCGAGTTGTCTTATCTCGGCTATGAAGGCTTTGAAGAAAACAAACAAGAATTTAAAGCGTATATAGAAGTAAATGATTTTGAAGAATCGTCCATACAGGACTTGCTCCAACGTTATTCTGAACAAGTAAACATTCAATTGTTGAAGACAGAAGATATGGAAGAGCAAAATTGGAACGAACTCTGGGAAAGCAATTTTGCGCCTGTCATGGTGGACGATACCATACTCATTAAAGCTCCTTTTCACCAAATTGACCAAGATTTTACCTACGAAATCGTTATTGAACCCAAAATGGCATTTGGAACAGGACACCACGAAACAACCTACCTTGTATTAAAACGAATATTGGATATTGATTTTCAAGACAAATCTGTTTTGGACTTTGGGTGTGGAACAGGCATTTTGGGGATGATGGCTTCTTTGTTGGGAGCCAAGTCCATTCTGGCGATAGACAATGATCCTTGGTCTTATCAAAACACCCTCGAAAATAGTCAAGTTAATCAAATTAGCAATATTACTGCTGTTTTAGGCGACCAGAAAGATATAATAGACAAACATTTTGACGTTATTATTGCGAATATTAATGTACCAGTTCTTTTGAGTACTCTTAACATTATATCAAATGCTTTGAAAGACAACAGCTTAGTCGTTCTTAGTGGCATTTTGCATACCGATATTGAGCGTATCGAAGAGAGAGCCAAAGAGTGTAATTTGCAGCTTTTGGATACTTCTCGACGAAATGACTGGGTCGCTATGGCGTTTAAAAAATAAGATAAATATATAATCAGCATGAGAAAAGTCATTTCTGCAATTCCATTCTTCCTCCTTCTTCTATGTTTATCCCCCCATTCCATTTTTGCTCAAAGAGGCGTTCAACAATTATCAACCGATATTGGTACGTTTTCAAAAGAAGTGATAGAGCTTTTTGAGAAGTCGAAGCGTGAGGATGGTCAAGAGGCTGCCGAACAGTTTGTTGCGAATATGAAAGGGGCAATAACGGGTGATAATCAAACGGCTGTTATCAATACAATCAATGAGATGTTTAAAAAACGAATGCGAACTTATCCGCACTTGTTTGAATATGTTACTGCTATTAACCAATTTGTGGAGTCGGGAACAGGAGACGCAAAATTTAGTGAATGGCATGGGATTGTCAGTGAAATCAGTAAAAATATGGCATCTTCTCGTTTTGGAAAATGGACGGAGTTTATCAAGTTTTCCAAAATATTTTTTGAAGATTTTTCGCTGTATAAAACTCGTGGAAAACGGTGGGAAATCCAAATGGTGGATTATCAGTTCAAGTTCACCGACAATATTCCCGAATTGATTGTGGAAGAAGCGAGTTTGTATGCTTATACTGCAAAGGATACGATGGGGATTATCAATACAAAAGGGAGTTTCTTTCCGATGGAAAACATCTGGAAAGGTCAAGAAGGAAAGGTGACTTGGGAGCGTTTGGGATTTGACCCCAATACGGTATATGTAGAAATTGGTAAGTATGATATTGACCTAAAGGCAAGTGATTATGTAGTTGAAGATGCGCTTTTTTACCACAAAACCTATTTTCAACGCCCCTTGAAGGGAAAGCTGACAGATAAATTATCTGCAAAAGTGCAAGGTACTTTTTTGTTTCCCGAATTTTTGTCTTACGAGACAGATATTCACATGAAAAACATTGCTCCTCAATTAGAATTTGTAGGAGGATTTGGATTGCAGGGCGAAAAAATAGTGGGATTTGGTACAGAAGAAAAAAAGGCAGCGTTTAATTTCTTTGCAGAAGATGGACGCAAAATTATGGTGGCAAAGAGCAACCGTTTTGGAGTGAAACCCAAGCAGGAAATCAATTCGGTGAATACTTCTGTCTTTCTTTATTTTGCCCAGGATTCTATCTATCACCCAAGTTTGAACTTTAGATACAATATTCCGAATAAGGAATTGCAGGTTGTGAGAGACTCAAAAGCAAGTTCAAAAATTGCCTTTATGTCCTCTTTTCATCAATTGGAGGCAAATGTAGATGCAATTTTCTGGAAAATTAACACGCCTGTTGTGGACTTCAAAATGGCTTCTTTGCGAAAAGATTTGAAGGTGGTTTTTGAATCCTTCAATCTTTTTGAAAAAGGAAAAATCAACAAATACAGTGCGATTACAGGTATTGACCCTGTGCGGAAGTTGGGCGAAATTGCAGAAGGAGGAACTTGGATATTGGAGTCAGATAGATTTGCGGCTTTGTTGGGAGGCTATCAAACCTCCAATATTTTGGCAACTATTTTTGACCTAGTAGAGGATGGATTTATTTATTACGATGGAGCTACAAAGATGATTACTATTCGTGACAAGTCTTTGCATTATTTGAAGTCCATGAAAGGCGAAACAGACTACGACCGTATTTTGTTGATATCAGAAACCAACAAGCCCGACCAAGAAAACGCCCAGTTGGACTTAGATACCAAAGAGCTTTTGATTACTGGAGTTGAAAAAGTGGCATTGAGTGATTCACAGCAAGTAGTGATGTTTCCGCATGAAAAATTGCTGCGGGTGAAAAGGAATCGAAACATGGAAATGGATGGAACGATTGTGGCTGGACGTGTGGATTTAACAGGGAAAAACTTTTTCTTTGAATACGACCCTTTTACCTTCAAATTGGACTCGGTAGATAAAATGCAGATTTATGTGCCTGATGAAAACAATGAAGGAAGTTTGACCACCATTGGTACAATGGTAAGAGATGTGAGCGGCACGCTTTATATTGATAGAGAGGACAATAAATCGGGCTTGGAGCGTTACCCCTCTTACCCTCGATTTGTGAGTGATAAAAATTCCTTCCTCTATTACGATAGTCCCAAGCTGTATGATGGGGCTTATTCAGAAGATAGGTTTTACTTTCAATTGGATCCTTTTGAATTTGAAGATTTGGACGAAATTCAGCCCGAACAGCTCAATTTTGGAGGAACAATGGTCAGTGGAGGCATTTTTCCCGACTTCAAACAGGAGGCAAAATTGCAGGAGGATTTGTCTTTGGGTTTCACAGAAGATACAAAAGTAGAGGGCTATCCTATTTATGGACAGGGAACTTTCACAGGAAGTATCACGATGAGTAACAATGGGATGAAAAGCACAGGACAAATCAAGTATTTGTCAAGCACACTTGAATCTGAACAGTTCAATCTCTTACCTGATTCTTTGTTCGCAAAGGCGGACACTTTTATGATGGAACGCAAGAAAGTGAACGAAATAGAATTTCCAAGTGCACACAATGGCGAAGTGGGAGTGAAGTGGTTGCCCAAAAGCGACAGTATGATGGTAACGATGCGAAATAAAATACCTTTCAAGATGTTTGAAGACAAGGTGAATTTGAAGGGAGGTTTATTGCTGACTTCCAAAGGATTGAAGGGAAATGGAACGATGAATATGGCACAAGCATCTATACGTTCTGACAAGTTTTCCTATACTTCAAGTACTTTTCAGTCAGATTCATCAGATGTAGTGATTAAGAATGAAGAGGTGGCCAAAGTTGCCTTCAATTCTTACAATGTGAAATCAAGAGTTGATATGGACGATATGATTGGAGAGTTTTTGGCAAACGGAGAGAACATTCCGATTGTCTTGCCTTACAACCAATACAAGACTACAGCAAGTGAATTTTATTGGGTCATCAATGAAAAACTTATCAACATTCGGATGCCCGAAAACAGCTCAAGCAATTACTTTGAATCAATGCACCCTGATCAGGGCGGATTGAAGTTTGAAGCATCGGGTGGAGTGGTGAACCTCGAAGAAAATACCATTCAAATAGATGGTGTGCCTTTTATCAATATTGCAGATGCCAAAATTCGACCTTATGATACCAAGGTATTGATTAATCCAGAAGCAGATATCGAACCTTTGGAGAGGGCTTTGATTGTCACTGATACACTGAACGAATACCACAAGTTGAGTAATGTAACCGTTAAAATAAAGAGTATCAATGAATTTGAAGCTACGGGTACTTATCGTTACAAGGGTAAGGGAATCAAAAAACAAAAGATTAACTTTGACATGGTGACAACTCGTGAATACACCAAAGAAGAGATAAAAGAGTTGGAGAATGACGAATTGAAGGGTAAATTTTATACTTATGGAGCGACAAATCTTCCAGAAGACGAAGGTTTTAAGCTCAATAAAAATATAGATTTTAAAGGCAATCTGATTTTAGATTCGAGAGAACAGTTTTTGGTATTTGACGGTTTTGCCCAATTGGAACTGCTCTCGCCCCAATTGGATGTTCAGTGGTTTTCCTTCAAGGATGCGATTGATCCCGACAATATTCAGATGGATGTGACCAATCCTATTGGAGAACGAAAAGATACTTTGATGTTTGGTATTTTGCAGGACATGGATTCACTGAGTTTGTACAGTGCATTTTTAACCAAGAAAAGAACACCTTTGGATGTGGTTCTTTTCAGAGGAACAGGGGATTTGAGCTACAATTCAGACGAAAATATGTATCAAGTCGCAAGTAAGGAAAAACTAAGTGGTGAATCACTCAAAGGAAACGTTTTTACCTTGTTGGATGAACAAAATCAAGTAGTTACGGATGGACGGATTTTATTGGGAGAAAGCTATGGTTTGGTGAGTGTAGATGCTGCTGGTCGAATCGTAAATGATTTGAAAACAGGTGAGTTTGAGTTTAGTGATGTCGTTTTGGGTGTGGATTTTCACTTTGACGATGATTTGTTGGAAAATATTGGTGAGTCTTTCCGATACTTCAATGCCGAAGCAGACGAAGTGGATTATTCCAAAGAAGGATTTGTGAATGCAGCTGTAGAATTGGCGAAGGACAAAGATGGAGCAGAATTGAAGCGAGTGATAGGCCAGTATGGTTATTTACCAGAGCGTTTCAAGGGTTTAGACCAAAGCTTTTTACTAACCGACCTTCAAATGGTTTTTGACACAAGTACCCGAACCATTCGCACCGTAGGACCGATAGGTGTGAGTTTTACAGGCGAGCGTTATGTGAATAGAATGGTAGATGGTTATGTCGAATTTGGTTTGAGAAGAAGCGGGGACTATTTTGATATGTATTTTGAAATGAAACCTGATGAAAATGACAAGCGTCCCTGGTACTACTTTAGCTACAAAAAGGGAACGATGATGGTCTTAAGTTCGGAGCCTGAATTCAATCAAGAGGTAGCCGATATAAAAGAAAAGAACCGAATGAAAGAGGACAAAAAGCGAGGTCTGGCTTACCAATATACACTTGCACCGATTCAGAAGAAAAAGGCTTTTGTGGCTCGTATGAAAGCGACTGCAAGTAGTGATGCAATGGAAAAAGAAGAAGGTGGGAAGTAGGAAGTAGGATGTAAGACCATTTCACTGTGGGAAGCGAGACTTCAATGCTTTGATTACACACTTAGCGAAAGCTCAAATTCAAAGTACAAACTCAAATTCAAAAACTTATTGGAGGTGAGCGGATTAAATTTTAGGAATGCCTTAGTAATGTTGAATGAATATTGAGTTTTGAATGTGCAAAAACATTTAAGATCAACATTTTATAAAGGTGAAAATGTAAGGCTGGTTTTCAATATTTCTTACTGAATTTCAGATTATGAACCCCATTGAACAATTAAAAAATAAAATTGACGCAGCTGATTTGTGGCACAAAGAAGTTGAATTGGTCAGAGGGGAATACCTCAAAGTAGGAGGAAGTAAAGATACCAATTTGTATTTTGTGGTGAATGGAAGTTTGAGGATATTTTTTGAGGATGAATTTGAGGAACAAACCATTCGATTGGCATATCGTGGAAATTTTATTGCAGCATTGGATTCTTTTATTTCAGACCAAGCTTCCGACCTTTACATTCAAGCATTGAAGAAAACCCAAGTCAAAATAGTCACCAAATCTACCTATTTGGATTTGGTCAATAGCGATGCCGAAAATTTGCGTTTATGGTATCAAAGCATGCTTCAATTGATTTATGAACAATTGGAGCGAGAAAAAGATATTTTGACCTTTTCGCCCCTCAAAAGATACCAAAGAGTATTGAAGCGTAGCCCTCAACTTTTCCAAGAAATTCCCCATAAATACATAGCTTCTTACCTCCGAATGACCCCCGAAACTTTGTCGAGAATTAAAAAATCTTGATTTCAGTCAAGATTTACTGCTTCTAAAAGTGGCAACTTTGCAGTATTGAATTTGAATCACATTTAGAAAAATATCGACAGATGAAAGCAACAAATGAAGTACTTATCGAAGACTTGATGGACAGAACCAAAGGGGTTTTGAACGAAGCAAATCTTTTTCTGCAAATAGAACCTGAAGGCTTGAATTGGAAAGCTTCTGAAAAGGAATGGAGTATTTTGGAGTGTATCGAACACTTGAATCGCTATGGAGATTTTTACCTACCCGAAATTACGCAGCGCATAGCAGCAGCTTCTAAGAAAGAAGGAAACATGGTTTTTAAAAGTGGTCTTTTGGGAAATTATTTTGCCAAAGGTATGCTGCCGAAAGAGAAACTTAATAAAATGAATACCTTCAAGTCGATGAATCCATCTGGTAGTCAATTGGACAAGTCCACTTTGGAAAAATTCATTAACCAACAAAAACAGATGCTCGACCTACTTCAACAAGCGAGAAACATAGACCTCAACAAAACCAAAACTTCAATCAGTATTTCTACACTTATCAAATTGAAGCTGGGCGATACTTTTAGAGTCGTCATTTACCACAACCAAAGGCATATTGTTCAAGCGAATAAGGTGAAGGAAAAAAGAGGTTAAAAGTTTCAAATTAGTTTTTTGGCAAATACTTATCTGCAAACCCCAATAACTCCCCTTCTTCAAACTTGTCAGCCATCAATTGTACGCCAAAAGGCATTCCATTGGAGTGATGTGATAAGGGAACTGAAATGGCAGGAATCCCAACCAAATTGGCTTGAACTGTGTAAATGTCCGCCAAATACATGCTTACAGGATCTTGGTATTCTTTGTCTCCAATGTCAAAAGCAGGAGTTGGAGTTGTGGGTGTGAGGATAAAATCGTAGTCTTTGAAAATATTCAGTGTATAGTCCTGAATGAGGCGGCGAACTTTTTGAGCCTTGGAATAATAGGCATCGTAGTAGCCCGAACTCAATACAAATGTTCCCAACATAATCCGTCGTTTTACCTCTTCTCCAAAAGCTTCGGTGCGAGAATTGCGATAAGTCGCTTCCATATTTTTGGCATCTTTGGAGCGATGTCCATAGTGAATGCCATCGTAGCGAGAAAGGTTGGAAGATGCTTCGGCTGTGGTCAAAATATAGTAAGTCGGAACGAGGTAGTCCAAATAGGGAAAGGAAATGGCTTCAATGGTATGTCCTTCGGATTGAAGTCGAGCTAATAAATCGGTGATTTGTCCTTTGATTTCGGCATCCAATCCTTCGGTCTCCAAAGCTTCTTTGAAGTAGGCAATTTTCTTTTTTGTAGAAGTCTTTTGCTTCAAAGATTCACTGTACTTGGGAACAGGTTTGGAGGAATTGGTACCGTCAAAATCATCTTTTCCTGCCATGATTTCCAACAATAAGGCGGCATCTTCTATACTGTGCGTTAATGTACCGATTTGGTCGAAAGACGAAGCGTAGGCAATCAAACCGTGTCGAGAAATACGACCATAGGTAGGTTTGAAGCCCACAACATTGCAGAAAGAGGCAGGTTGTCGAACAGAACCGCCTGTATCTGAACCCAATGCTGCCAAACAAGTATTGGCTTGAACGGCAACAGCCGAGCCACCTGAAGAACCGCCAGGTACTTTGTCTTGATTCGCAAAATTGCGGACAACTCCATAAGCGGAATTTTCATTGGTCGAACCCATCGCAAATTCATCGCAATTGACCCTTCCAATGATAATGGCATCTTCTGCTAAAATGCGTTCAACGGCTGTGGAAGAAAACAGGGATTCAAAGTCGGAAAGAATGTTGGAGGCAGCACTGATTTTGTGATTTTTGTAGCAAATCACATCTTTGATGGCAATAACCATCCCATGAAGTTGCCCCAATTTTTCGCTATTGGCTGCTTTTTGGTCGAGATTTTTTGCCTTTTGGAGTGCTTCTTCTGCAAACACCTCAAGGTAGGCATTGGTCGATTGAGATTGTGCAATATTGGAGAGGTAAGATTCTACCAAGTCGACACAGGTAATTTTTGCATCAGCAAGGTCTTGCTGTATGCTACTTAGGTTTTGGTATGTTTTCAAGCTTACTGAATAAATTGTCAAAAAATCTTAATCTCTAACGTTTATCAGATAGGGCAGCACAGCCCTCATCTGATAAACGTTAAAACTTATTTGTCTTTTTTCGAATCTTCTACTTTCATTCCTTCATCTATTTCTTGTTGGATAGATGCTTTGGCATTGTTGAATTCTTTGATGCCTTTGCCGATTCCTCTTGCCAATTCAGGAATTTTTTTACCTCCAAAGAGCAATAGAATAACGACCAAAATTAAAATCAACTCTGGTCCACCTGGAATTCCAAAA
>JBMYXW010000083.1:0-8553 GCA_049608825.1 Chitinophagales bacterium | reverse complement strand
TATACGCAGCCTTATTACTCCTTCAAAAAAGCACAAGAACACTACAATGAAGGAAATTATTCATTGGCACAACAATTTTTTGAAAAATCCATTGACTTACCCAATTACAGTTTTACAGATGAATTGGAGCTTGTCAAAGTAGAATCTCTCTACTACCAAGCGATTTGTGCATTGAAGCTCGACCATCCGAATGCCGAGACCTTGCTGACTGAATTTATTGAAAAACAAAGCAATCCACATTACGTAGGTTTGGCTTATTATCAATTGGGCAAAATCTACTTCGACAAAAAACAGTATAGAAATGTCATCAAGGCTTATGATGGAATCGATTTGGCGAGTTTGTCCGAAGCCGAACGCAGTGAAATACAGTTTCAATTGGGATACAGTTATTTTGCCAGCAAAAAATTCGACAAAGCAAAAAAACAGCTTGGTCAAACCATCAATACCCGAAACGAATATTACTATCCTGCCAACTACTATTATGGCATGATTTCGTTTTTTGAAGGAGATTATGACGATGCACTCTTGAGTTTCAGAAAAGTAGAAAAGAACAAAAAGTACGCTCAAGCGACTCCTTACTATATCACCTATATTTATTATTCCAAAGGTCAATACAGCGAATTGCTGCAATATGCAGAACCCAAAACAGGTCAAAACATCAAATACCGCAACGAAATCAATCAGTTGGTCGGTCAAACCTATTTCAATCAAAAACAGTTTGCGAAAGCATTGCCCTATCTCGAATATTATTTTGACAACACTCGACAAGTTCGCAAGGACGAAATTTACCAATTGGCCTATACCCAATATCAAGTCGGCAAATACGAAGATGCGATTGCCAACTTTACGGAGTTGAACACATTGAAGGATTCGATTGGTCAAAATGCCATGTATCATTTGGCAGCAACCCACTTGAAGGTCGACCAAAAAACGAAAGCCCTCAATGCCTTTGACCAAGCTTCAAGACTGGATTTTGACCCTGTTATCAAGGAAACTTCCACCTTCAATCATGCAAAATTGTCTTATGAATTGGGCTTTCACAGCACCGCAAGCGCAAGATTTCGCTACTTCATCGCCAACTATCCCAATTCCAAATACTACAACGAAGCAACCCAACTCTTAGCGAGTTTGTTTGAAAACACACAAGACTATCAAAGCGCTTTGGAGTGGCTCGAAAAAATTCCGAACAAAACACCAGCTTTGGCTCGTTCTTACCAAAAAGCCTTGTACTACCGTGGAGTCGAGCACTTCAATGACAAAAATTATGACCAAGCTTTGACGCTCTTCAATAAATCCCTCCTCAATCCGCACGACGAACAAGTAGTGGCATTGACGCATTTTTGGAAAGGAGATATTGCTTTTCGCCAAAATCAATACGATGCGGCATTTGGTGGAATGGAAGCCTTTTTGGGAACTTCACAAGGGCGGATTGTGAGCGATAAAGTGAATCCTGCAACGGCAAACTACACGATTGGTTACAGCCTCTTCAATCAAAAAGAATACGGCGATGCAAAAACCTATTTTGAACAAACGGTCAATCTCTTGGCGAAGAAATCAGACATTCTTTTAGACCAAAATTCAGTCTTGGCACAAGTTTATCCCGATGCCATTTTGAGAACGGGAGACTGCCACTTTATCAAAAAAGAATATGCGGCAGCCTTGGCTCAATACGACAAAATACTTCAATATAAGCTTCGAGGTGCCGATTATGCCTACTACCAAAAAGGCATGTTGGCAGGTTTGATGGGCGACTACAATCAAAAAGTCGAACAGCTTACTTCCATGACCGACAATTTTCCCGATTCCTACTATGTAGATGATGCTTTGTTTCAGATTGCAGAAACACAATTGCTCAATAATAATGCACAAGGAGCGATTGCAGCGCACAAAAAACTATTGACCGAACAACCTGATAGCGAATACGTTCCCAAATCATTACTGAAGCTGGGACTCATTTATTACAACATTGGAGATTACAACAATTCATTGAAGCACTACGAAGAAGTATTGAAAAACTTCCCAAAATCTGATGAAGGACAAAGTGCTGTTTTTGGTTTGAAGGATGTCTTTATTGCCAAAGGAGATGCAGCAGGGTATATCAAGTTTTTGAAGCGATTTGACGGTATCAATATCAATCCTTCGGCACAAGATACGCTCACGTTTCGCATTGCAGAAAATTTCTACACCAAAGGAGATTGCAACAAAGCAGTCAAAGAATTTACCAAATATTTGAAGGAATATCCAAATGGTTCTTACCAATTGTACGCCCATTTTTATAGAGGTCAATGCCTATACAGTCAGAAAAACTATGCGCCAGCAGGACGAGATTACGATTTCATCTTGGCACAACCTCGAAGTATATTTACCGAGCAAGCACTCGACAAAGGTTCTCGTATTGCCTTCCATATTGACAATGATTACAACAAAGCCTTCAAATATTACGAACAACTCTATGCTATCACTTCCCAGAAAGAAATGGCACTAAATTCGCTGCGAGGCTTGGTCAAATCGGCTCACAAACTTGGCAGACTTTCGGATGTCACCAAATATGCTACCTTGCTTCAAAAACACGAAAATGCAACAGCCGAAGACAGACTCGACAGCTACTTTGCAGTGGGTGAGTTGGCGTATCAAAACAAACAATATCCGCTTGCAGTCCAAAACTTGGATAGAGTCGTCAAAAGCACGACCAATGAAAAAGGCGCAAAGGCGCGCTATTATATTGCAGACATCAAATATAGAAATGGTCAGTACGATGCCGCCCAAGATTATGCCTTCAAAGTCATCAAGGAAACAGAGGATTATGAATATTGGATGGTCAAAAGTTTCATTCTATTATCAGACGTTTACCTCGCCAAAAAAGACATTTTCCAAGCCAAAGCTACCCTTGTGAGTGTTATCGAAAATTATGCGCCTGAGGATGAATTGAAGAAAGAGGCTCGTGTCAAATTGGACAAAATCTTGAAATTGGAGAAATCGGGGAGTAAGTTGAAGAGTGATACAGGGAGTGGAGATATTGAGTTTGACAATCAGTAAACTTCAAAATGAAACAGGAAAAGAACAAATCACAAGGCAATCTGTACGATAGAATTTTCAAAGAAAATGCAGAAGCCTTGTTTATACCCTTAATCGAACAAGAACTCGGCATCAAGGTCATTTCATACAAGCCTCTTCAAGAAAAAATGACCAAAACGATTGAGCGAGAAATGGATTTCTTTTATCAAGTTTTGACCTCAGAAAAGAAGACTATCTTGCTGCATATTGAGTTTCAAACTCGAAATGATAAAAACATGATTTACCGAATGGGAGAATATCATGGATTGGCATTTAGCAAATACAAGCTCCCTATCAAACACATTGTCATTTACTTGGGTAAGGGAAAGCCAAGTATGAAGACCAAATTGAAGGAGGAAGAAAGATTTGAAGGCTTCGACTTAATAAATGTTCATAAACTAAACACAACTCAATTGTTGAGTTCACAAGTTCCAGAAATTGTTATTTTGGCTTTATTGAGTAACTACGAGACAGAACGAACTGAAGCTATTTTGCGTTTAATCGTTACACAACTCCAAGCAGTCAGCAAATCCGAAATGGAGCTATCGAAGTACCTTCAACAGTTGATTATTCTTTCGAGATTGCGTACTATAGAATCATTAACCATCAAAATTATTGAAGACATGCCAATAACTTATGACATTAAAAAGGATGCTCTCTATAACAGAGGTTTAGAAACAGGCGTAAAGTTAGGAGAAGAGAAAGGAATGCAAAAAGCTCTCATAACTGTGGCTATTAGCTGCTTTAAACAGGGAAAAGGTTATGAAGAAATCGCTATCACTACTGGGCTTACTATTTCGCAGGTCAAAGAGATTGAAAAGAAAATGAAAAAGGATTAGAAAAAGCCAAACCTAAAAATAAACAGAAAAAAAACGAAACGTAAAAATAAAAAATGAATCATAAAACCATATTATTTTCCCTACTTATTTTCTGCCATACAGGACTGCTTTTAGCACAAGACCCTGGCGATGATGCGGGCTTAGACATTGACCCCGAAGAAATTGACATCGTAAAACCCTTTGAACCAACTCTCGCAGATGCGGTGAAAGTGGAGTTTTCGCCCGACTTGCCGACTCCCGAAGAAATCAAGCAAAATCAACCTGTGTTTGGTAATTATCAAGTTCCCAACCGTTTTTTGACCATTGCCTATCAGCCTCCAACTTTGAAGCCATTGGCGTATCAGCCCAGCAAAAAAGGCAAAAACGACGGAGAAAAATTGCACAATGCTTGGATTCGAGCAGGTTTTGGAACACAAAGTACGCCCGTTTTGGACATTGCTTTGAGTAGTGGGAAGTCGGATAAGCGTGTCATTGGCGCAAACGGCTCTTATATTTCCTCCAAAGGCAATTTGGATTTTCAAGATTACAGCCGCACCAAAGTAGGCGTGTATGGAAAAATGTTTACGGACGAAGCTTTTTTTGGCGGAAACATAGATTTCAATAGTAATCAATTTTACCACTATGGCTACAACCAAGACGACTCAACACTTGTTTTTACAGAGGATGAAGTGAAACAAGAATTCAATAAAATATCGGTTAGAGGCGAGATGGGAAACAGCACCGAATCTCGTTCAGAAATAGATTACCATACGGATGTTGCTTATCACAATTACCAAAACAAAGGTTTTGAAGCGACCGAAAACAACTTTATCATCAAAGGAGAAGCAGAGCTACCGATGAACGATGATTGGTTGATGGGTGGAGATGCCTTTTTGCACTTCAATAATGCGTCCAATACAGACACAAGCAATGTTGGGAATGTGGTTGTAAATCTACGTCCTAAATTCACCTATGTTGCAGATTTTGGTAGATTCACAGGTGGAGCGAACTTGGGATTTGACGACAACAATCTCAGTGCCTTTCCTTATTTGAATTTGGAAGCCTATCTTGTTCCAGACAAATTGACGGTTTATGGTGGTTGGGAAAAGCAGTTTGTCAAAAACAGCTATATGTCGATTACCGAAGACAATCCTTTTGTGATGCCATTTTTTGACCTTCAAAACTCCCAAAAAGAAGACCGCTTTATTGGCGCAAAAGGTGCAGTAAACAGCATTTCCTACAATGTACGCATTGGACAAGAACTGACGAGTAAACAGCCTTTGTATGTCAATGATTCGATTGATGGAAAAACTTTCCGAGTGGTGTATGATACTCAAATGAAAACCTTCAATCCACAAGTTGAAGTTGCTTATCAGTTGGGTGAAAAACTGATGACTTCTTTGAGCTTCAATATATATAGTTACACATTGGAGGACGAAGCAGAAGCCTGGCAATTGCCCAATGCTCGCATTAATTTGAAAGCACAAATAAAGCCCATTGACAAACTGGATGTGACGGGTGAACTCTTCGTAATGAGTGGCGCAAAAGGCAGATTGGCGGATGGAACAGCGCAAGATTTGAAGAATTATACCGACCTCAATTTTGCCGCCAAATACAAATTGTTCGACAATCTTTCTGTTTTTGCAAATATCAACAATGCTTTGGGTATCAAAGCAGAACGTTATTTGAATTACCCGACTTATGGTTTGAATCTATTGGGAGGGGCAATTTTGAAATTTTAATATGAAAATAACTTTTATCTCCGACACACACGGCAAGCATCACAGCCCAAAACTGCAAGTACCTGAAAGCGAAATAATCATTCATGCAGGTGATTTTACTTCAATGGGAAAATTGGAGGAAGTAGTTGATTTTTTGAAGTGGTATGGTGAATTACCGCATACTCACAAGGTCTTGATTGGCGGAAACCACGACTTCTTATTGGAGAAAAACTCTTTCCTTTTTCAGTCACTTTTACCCGACAATATCACCTATCTCGAAAATGAATCCGTTGAAATTGAAGGCATCAAGATTTGGGGTTCACCCATTACACCATGGTTTTATGATTGGGCATTCAATCGAAATCGTGGAGAAGATATTCAACGATATTGGAAACAAATTCCCGATGATATAGATATTTTGGTGACACATGGACCTCCCTATAATCAAGGGGATAGAACTGCAAGAGGTGAGCGAGCAGGTTGTGAGGATTTATTGAAGAAAGTGCTGCAAATCCAACCCAAATACCACGTTTTTGGACACATTCACGAAGCCTACGGAATCACTCAAAACGAACACACAACTTTTATCAATGCCAGTTGTTTGAACCTAAGTTATCAAATGGTCAATGCGCCTGTGTGTATTGATTTTTAGGTTTATCTTTGCAGTTTTTAGTGAAAGTCAAGAGACTTTCTGCAAGGATAACGTTTATGTTTCATGAATACTCAAAATTTATTTTGTGTTTTTAATAAGGCAAACTAAAATATTAAATTAGGCAATCTTCAAACATAATTTAATCTCTTACATAGTGTTGTTTGAATTTGCATTTTTAATTTGAATTTGCCTAAGTCCGTAGGACTTAAATATTTGTAGGAGAATAAAGAAGCTAATTACAGAACTCCATCGGAGTTCAATACAAATATAGTAAGCAAATAGTACTGATATTCAACTCCTAACGGAGTTGTTAGATTTCTTTACTTACAATATTTCTACAAATATTGTACTCCTAACGGAGTGATTCACAACTAAAACCACGAACTGATTTTTGAACCTTAATCAAACATAAACGGGCATCATCTTTTACATAAATTTTCTCTCCGATGAACGAAAAAACCGAATCACAAAAAGTTGTTCCCTACAAAGATTCCGAGCTGAGTAAGAAAAAGCAGGTTGCCAAAATGTTTGACAACATTGCGCCTCGCTACGATTTTTTGAATCACCTACTTTCGCTGAATATTGACCATTATTGGCGTTGGCGAATGATTAACAGGTTGAAGAGTCTCCAGCCCAAGAAGATTTTGGATGTGGCTACGGGAACGGGTGATGTCGCTATTGCAGTCATGCGATTGAAGCCGACAGAGATTGTTGGTGTGGATATTTCGGCTCAGATGTTGGAAGTCGGAAAAAAGAAAATGAAGAAGAAAAAGTTCGACAAAGTGGTGACGATGCAGTTGGGTGATGCAGAAAATTTAGACTTTGCAGACAATAGCTTTGATGCTATTACCGTTGCTTTTGGTGTAAGAAATTTTGAACACCTCCAAAAAGGCATCAAAGAACTCAATCGAGTTTTGAAGCCTGGCGGCAAATTGGTCGTCTTGGAGTTTTCCAAACCTAAAACATTTCCTATCAAGCAGTTTTACAATTTTTATTTCAAGTACATTTTGCCTTTAGTGGGTCGTATCTTTTCGAGTGACGACAGTGCTTATACTTATTTGCCTGCATCGGTACAAGCATTTCCCGAAGGTGGTGAGTTTATCAACATTTTATCTCAGTCAGGCTTTCAATCAACGAAGTGGATACCGCTAACTTTTGGGATATCCTCTATTTACGAAGGAACAAAATAAAAAATTCAATGCTGCTTAACAACGTGTCAACTTCAAATGCAAGTTCAAAGTTCAAAATCAAAAACGCTATGGGTTTTGGATGGACTTTGTTTTCTCTTTTTCTCTTTTTTCCGAATTTCGCTCAAGCGCAATTAAACATGCCCAACCATGAAAACAAGCAAGTGCATTTTGGCATTGCAGTGGGCTTAAATTGGAGCAACTTCAAAATTACCCATTCTGAGGAATTCATCAATCACGACACCATCAGAGTTGTAGAATCTCCACGTTCTCCAGGCTTCAATGTCGGTATTATTTCTGATTTGCACTTAGGTAAACGAGCCGATTTGAGGTTTATTCCAACTTTGATTTTCATGGAAAAAGATTTGATTTACGATGAGGATTTTACGAATGAAATCCGAGAAACACCTCAAACCATTGAGTCCATTACTTTGAGTTTTCCGCTCTACTTCAAATATAAATCCGACCGATTCTTCAATAATTTTCGATTCTATGTCTTAGGTGGCGTGCGGTTTGATTGGGATTTGGGGTCTAACTCCAAAGCTCGTAAAGCTTTTGACATCATCAAATTGGATAGATACGATGCTGCAGTAGAATACGGTTTTGGTTTGGAGTTTTATTTTCCATTGTTTATCTTTTCTCCCGAAATCAAATTCAATCATGGTTTCCCCAATATCCATGTTCCCACAGAAGGACTTCGCTACTCCAATGTATTGCAGAAATTGCAGTCGCAAGGTGTGACATTGACTTTGCAGTTTGAAGGGTAAAATATAGTGATGGAATCAATTGAATAAGAAGAGTTAATCCATTTCTATTTTTTACTCAAAATTGAGATGAACATCCTTACAATATATTGAAGCCAGAAAATATGCCGACTTAATGTTTGGGCGTTTTTCATTCGTTACTAAACGAAGCCTATATGACTCCTGAAATCCTTTTTGTACTGGCAATTGCTTCCATTGCCATTGTACTGTTTACGACGGAATATTTAGAAGCCGAAGTGACTGCTTTATTGACTATGACCATTCTCATTGTCAGCGGCGTATTGAGTATTGAAGAAGGTTTATCGGGTTTTAGCCATGTTGCTACGATTACTGTTTTCGCCTTGCTGGTCTTGAGTT
>JBMYXW010000082.1:0-8690 GCA_049608825.1 Chitinophagales bacterium | reverse complement strand
CTTCACCACTTGCCAAATCACCTACATTCCACAATCCTGCGGTATAGTCGCCCTGTGTAGGCGAAGAATTTTGAAGGCTGAAAGCGCTGGGTAAAATATCTGCAATGGTGATGTTGGTAGCGGCATCAGGACCATCATTGAAAATGTTTACGCTAAAGGTATGGAAATCGCCTATGTTCAAAGGACCGCCACTTGGAACTATCAAACTCAAATCGGACATGGGAGTAGTGCCCAAAGCAGAAAGCGTTGCCAAAGCTTCATCGTCTTCGTTGGGGGTTTGGTCGAAGTCGTTCCCAGGCGTAGAATCTATATCCATAGGAGTTGCCGTTTGTACTTGGGCAAAAAAGACAATAGGTTCTGTAATCAAGCCAGCAGTTCCAACGAAAATAAAGGAAGCAGTTTGACCACTTGCCAAAGTACCCACATTCCAGCCTTCCGAGCCATAACTTCCTTGAGATAGTTCTTCATACAAAATACCGTAATTGTCAAGAGATGAGAAGTCGAAAGATACGGTTACATTTTCTGCAATGGCAGAGCCTTTGTTGATTATTGTGAGGAATAGTGATACACCTTGACCCGCATCGGCTGTAGGCACACTAAATTCGGCATTCAATTCGAGGTCAATAGTCGTAGCAGAACTCAAAGTAATGCTTGCTTCGTCGTCTTCGTCCGCTGTTTGGTTGGTGTCATTGCCAGGCATAGAATCTGCATCCGTTTCATTGGCGGATTGGACTTGTGCGAATAGTGTGATGTCATTGGAGGTGTCCAATACAAACAACTTCAAGTCTAAAGTAGCGGTTGCGTTGGGTGCCAATGTGCCTACATTCCAAGTATTGGAGAATAGGTTGTAGCTACCACTTCCTGTCGAAGCATTGGAACTGGTGTAGGCCAACTGATTGCTGGGAAAAGGAATGTGCACATTTACTCCTGTGGCATCCACTGTTCCTTTGTTTTTGAGAATAATGGTGAAGGTGTTGTGGGTAAAAGCAGTGTAATTGGTGGGGTTTTCGGAGGAAATCGACAACTCCAAATCTATGTCTGATAATGGAGCGATTGCGTGAGCATTGAAGGGGGAAAGACCTACAAATGCTGTGAATAGGCATAGCAATGCCCATTGGTGAAAACAGTCAAGTTTTTTCATGATTCTTAAATTTAAAGATTAAATAATCTTCAATTACTTATTCAGTAATTGAATAAAGACAATTAGTGTAGAAGAAGGGGGGCTAGCTTGAAAAAGGAGGTATTAATCTATTTGAATTTGCATTTGAGTTTTTAATTTGAATTTACCTTACTGGTGTGGCTTTTTCTTATTTCATTATTAGTTTGAGTGCTTCATCTTGATATAGTTTTGAATTGTATTGAGTGTAGTAAAATAAAAATATTGAGGGCAATTGGTTTTTACTAAAATATTCGTTGTCACATAATTGTCCGCAAACTTATTGCCAAAATTTTGTATTTATGGGTAATTGTACTCCAATCCTTAACACTCATGTTGCAATCTTTAACACTCATGTTGCATGTGAGTGGACTGTTATTTTTGTTTAGAATTATGGGTTTCAATAGATTCAGTGGGATTTGTAGAGAATGGATTTTTAAACTAAAATTTGAAGGGAGAAAAGAAATGAGGAAAGTATTGAATTAATGACTTCAATGATGAATTTGAAGGAACTTTACTGAGTAAAAAAGGAGGGGAGGCATTCAAAAAGTGAATTTTTGTTGAAGTCTCTAACTCTTGCACCTCCTTTTTTTCCACTATTTCTATTGATGCGATTGACATAAATACTATCCAACATCGTTGTTCCTTCACAATCGGTGACAATGACTCGGTAGAGACCCGACTTTAGATTGATTAGGGTGTTGCCTGTTGGCTTATCGGTGATGTTGGCTTCAAAACCATTGGTGCTTGACCAAATATAGGTGTAATTGCCACAAGCTGCATTGCCATCTGCGACCT
This sequence comes from Chitinophagales bacterium, assembly GCA_049608825.1. Taxonomy (GTDB): domain Bacteria; phylum Bacteroidota; class Bacteroidia; order Chitinophagales; family UBA2359; genus JAUHXA01. The sequence goes on along the minus strand of JBMYXW010000082.1, from coordinate 6,736 downwards.
GAAGAGTGATAATGCCATCGGATGCTTCAATAGTGGTTTCGGGTGTAGTTGCACAATACAACATTCGGGGTGAATTATTGATATGTCTCTTTTCTATTTCCTTCTCATTTGTAGGGTTTACTTGTGAATAGATTTGTCTGTTTGAGAAATCATCTTGTTGAGCAACAATACGGATAGAAACCAATAAAAATACTGCTATGAAAAGTGTGTAATTCAAAGATTTTGGGTACATGATTTATTGAACGTTTTGAGTAATTAAAAATGGAGCTTCAAAAACCTTTCTTTAGCTTTTTTCAATTTTTCTATTTGTTATGAACATCTCGATATTCGGCAGGAGTTTGGTCAAACACTTCTTTGAAGGACTTGGAGAAATAAGACAAATTTCTGAACCCTACTCGGTAGGCAACCTGACTAATCACTACATTGGGCTGTTGTAAGAGTTTTGCAGCTATTTTTATGCGGTACAAACGAACATAGTTGGAGGCAGATAGATTGCTGAACCCTTTCAATAGGCGGTGTAATTGACTTCGACTTAGATTCATTTTTTCTGCCAATACTTCAATACTGAGGTTTGAATTGCTGATATTTTGCTGTATGACTTTGTTGAGTTTTTTGAAAAATGCTTGTTTTGTTGACATCATGGACATCTTTTTAGGAAGGGATATAGATAGTTGGAACATGATTCGGGAATTTTTCCTTAGTGATAAATCTTATTGACAGTCACAAAGTTAAGCCTATATCGAATCAACTCCTTTCACAGATGTTGCGTGTTTTTTCACTGGTGTTACATTTTTTGTGGAAGGGAGACGGTGGACGGGAAACGATGGACGGTGGACGGGAGACGGTGGACGGTTTGGAGGTAGATGGAAAGTTGAGTCACAATAGGGAAATGAATTTTTGCGTTTACAATCAAAGTATTCACACTCCAATAACTCTGCAATATGCTCACAACTTATGCCCGTCGAAAATTTCGTCAATACGCTCCTGTTTTATTTTTCCTTCAATTGTTCTTCTGGCTAATATACTTTGGCTTTGCCTCTGCAAATTGTTCTACGAATAGTAATTACGCCATACATCTGCAAAACAACAATCGCCAAAATTGGGAACAATTAAGCTGGAAAGTTTTGGTCTTTGACCGTGAGGTTCAGAAGCACAAAAGAGGAGAAGAATATTTAGTTGGAGTGAAAATGTTTGAAAATCTTGCAGTAGAATATCGAACTCAAATAAAAGTTCTTTCTGATGAAGCCACAATGGTAGCAGGTCTAGCCTTCTCCGATAGGTCTCCCGAACAAAAAGAAGAGGTATTGGTACAAATCGCCAATAAGAATAACTGGAAATTGCAGCTTCATGAAATTATGCAGAATTACCATGCTGAATTAGAAGCGGGAATAAACTATACTGGATATATACTTGATACATCTTGTATAAGAGCATTGAAAGGAACTACTCCTTCTTTCTCAAATCTCTTTGATGTATCAAAACTTGGTCATAAATTTCAAACACAAAACGAAACTTTATCAGCCTTGGCGATGGCGGATATGATTGTCATTAATTCGACTTTTACTCTAATCGACTGCATTACTTCTCGTGTATCTTTTGGTTCTTGTGGATATGACAAATATCTATTGATTTTCAATGCAGACTCCAAGGCAGTCTATCAAGGAGACTCACTAAAAGCAGACGTATTTCTGACAAAAAGTTCTTCAATGGCTCGCCCAACCATTGTAGTAGATGACGAAATTTTACCTCTTGATGTAGATGGAATAGCGAAATTTAAAAAACCTGCAGATAAATTGGGTAAACACAAAATAAAAGCATCCATTTCTGTCAAAGATGAGTTTGGCAATAGAAAAGTATATACCGATGTTTATGAATACACCGTTTTACCTAAATGCAAATAGCAAGGATAAGGAGGCTTTTGACATTTTTCAAATATTGAAGGAAGTAAAGGTATATATTGAGGAGGCTATTTCTCCCGAACCAAGCCCATAATCATCTCCTTCTGCGACTTCAACAACTTAAAAATTTGCTGCAAATCTGCCCTATCTGTACTATCGTAAGATTTTGATAGATAATACGTTTGGTCTTTTAGGACAGTAAAAAACCAAATTCGCCCCAAAACATACACGCCATACAAAGGAATGTTGGTGAGTTTCTGTTGTTCTTCTGCGGTTCGAAAAAGAGTAAGGGGCTTCACTCTTTTGTTGAGTTCTTTCGCAACAAACATTGTCGAGAGCAATTGACCTAAAGGGTCTCCGCTGTTGTCCTTTTCTCGCTTGTATTCATGGATAAAAAAGAAAGGCTGTTCGGGATGAGAGATTCCACGAGCCACCATCAAATCCACAACTCCTTTTACTTCAATTTTCGCCTTTGGGAATACAATCCCCATTGGACGCTCAGAAAATGCCACTACCTCCAATTCATAATCGTCAAAATTGACCAATTCAATCAAAGGTCCAATAAATTTGAGCTTCAATTCTTCTTCATTCCAACTTCTGACAAACAAAGTAAGCTTGGCTTGCAATCGGTCTAAGGTTTTTTGCTCTTCAACAGTAATGTCTGTCACCTCTGCTTTTTGTTCCCACTCCTCCAATAAATTCTGCTTCAATTCTTGTTTTAGACCAAACAGGCGACGAGCCATTTGTTCATTGAAAGCAGAAAAAGTAATCGTTTGTTGAATTTGTGTTTTCATTGGACAAGTTTGTTTGATAGTTTTAACAAAACTAATCAAATTAAGGTTTTAAATTCTTATTCCCCACTCCACTTACTCGGCGACACCCCAAACTGCTTCGTAAAACTTCGACTAAAATAAGAAGGTGTACTAAAACCCACTTCATAGGCTATTTCGGTCATCGTATATTGTTGGCTTTGGAGGAGTTCTTTCGCTTTTTGGAGGCGAATGAGGCGGATGAATTCGGAGGTGGAATAGTTGGTGAGTGCTCGAAGTTTTCGGTGGATTTGTTGGCGGCTCATGTACATGTATTCGCTGAGTTGTTTGACACTTAGTTGTATATCATTGAGGTGAGTTTCGATGGTGTCGATGAGTTTTTGGAGGAAGGGATTGGTGATGGATTCTTTGGAGCTTTCCTTGTCGGGTGATTGAAGGATTTGACTGTATTTCTCTTGGAGTTGTTGGCGGACTTTTATTTGGTTTTCGATATTGAGCAGCAGTTCTTTTGGGCTGAAAGGCTTGGATAGATAGACATCTGCGCCTTGCTGCAAACCTTCAATTCGACTGTCGAGTGCAGCTTTGGCGGTGAGTAGAATGATGGGAATGTGGTTGGTTTTTTCGTTGGTTTTGAGTTCTTTGCAGAGTGTGTAACCATCTTTTTTGGGCATCATCACATCGCTTACTATCAAGTCAGGCACTTCCTCCAATGCGGTGTTTACACCCATTTCACCATTCACAGCTTGCAGCACTTCATATTGAGGCGATAAAATACTTTGGATATAGGTCTGCATATCGGGATTGTCTTCAACAACCAAAACGATGTTTTTGCCCTTGTTTTCTGTCCTTGATTTTGCTTTTTTCTTATTGGAGAAAGCATCCTTCAATGTTGTATTGAAGGTTTTGAAAGAAGAACTTTGCACAGATGTTTTTTCTGCAATAGGAATGATTTGGTGAACTTCCGATAGTTCAAGAGGTAAATGAAAGGTAAAAGTTGTTCCTACATTTATTTCGGATTTCACTTCAATTGTACCGCCCTGCAATTCAATCAATTCTTTGACCAGCGATAAACCTACTCCCGAACCTTCTGCTTCTCGGACATTGCTGTTGTCGGCTTGGTAAAAGCGGTCGAAAATATGAGGGAGTTGAGCGGCTGCAATGCCTTTGCCTGTGTCTTGAAGGATAATTTGGAGATGGATAGGATTGTCGTTTTCGCTTTGCAGGATTTGTAGTTTGAGGGTAATTTCCCCATTGGAGGGAGTGAATTTGAAGGCATTGGAGAGTAGATTGTAAAGAATTTTTTCGAGTTTGTCGACATCAAAATTTGCAGGCAATTGAAGTAAAGAAGTATTGAAATACAAGTGAATGTTTTGCTGTTGTGCAAGTGTTTGAAAATTGGTCACAATTGCTTTTGCGAAAGCTATCACATCCCCATGCTTTTTTTGAATGGTCATTTTTCCCGACTCCAATTTGGAGAGGTCGAGCAGTTGATTGACGAGGCTGGAAAGTCGCTCACCGTTGCGTTCTACCAAAATGAGGCGGTTTTGAAGTTCCAAATCTGATTGGATTTTTGGATGCTGCAGTAGCTGCTGGACGGGCCCCAATATGAGTGTGAGAGGCGTGCGAAATTCGTGGGTGATTTGGGAGAAAAAACGGCTTTTGACCTGCTCCAATATCCGCAATTGTTCGGCTTCTTGTTCCTTTTTTTCGGTTTCGTAGCGGGTCTGCATTTCTACAATGCTTTTCTCTTTTTCATTGGTGAATATCGTATTTTTTAGGTCTATGTGTTTTTGCAGATAGGTGAACACTTCGTCTGCATTTCCCATGGCTTTGTAGATACGTGCAAGAAGTTCGTAAGCCGATAGGCATTTTTTGTTGAGCTTGATTTCTTCTGCAAGGGCGAGAGCTTCTTCGACATATTTGATAGCGATCAAGTGCTGTTTTCGCTCCAAAAAACATTCCGCCAAACTAATGCCGCAATCAATGACCAACATCTTACTGCTCATCTTTTCTGCCAAATCCAAGGCGGATTGGTAATGTGCGATGGCTATGTCTAATTTATGTTGCTTTTGGTGTATGTTCGCAATAAAGGTATTGCAGTAAAGGGCAGTGTATTCATCCCCATCTAATTGCGCCATTTCCAAGGCAGCACGATAATACTCAATGGCTGCCTCATGGTTTCCTTTGTCCCCCTCCAAATGTCCGAATTGTATCTGTGATTCGAGTATGAGGGGTTTGTATTGAAGGGCGAGAGCGAGCTTGTGTCCTTTTTCCAAGTGATAAGAAATATCAGAGGTATCTTCCACCTTGCCTTTTAGAGAACCCATTTGTACTCTATACAACATCACCGCATTCATGTTCAATAAAGAGGTTTGTAGATAATCGCTCCAACCTTTGACTTCCAACTTTTCGAGCAATTCTAAGGCTGCAAAGAGATACTTAAAGGCTTGGTCAAACTCATTTCTGGAGTGGTGTATTCCTATTAATAGTTGATGTGCTGAAACTTTTAGGGTTGCATCTTCTGAGGAAGCGAGGGCAAACAATTCTTCAATATGAGCTTTCGTCTGTTCAAATTGATTTTGTTTTTGAGCAACATTCGCTTTCATGTAGTGCCATCTTAGCCAGATTTCTTGATCATTTGTTTTTTTGTTTAAGGATGCTATCTCATTGAGGTAAACGGTCGCTTCTTCAAATTTACGTTGGTTGTTGCTCATTTTGGCAGAAAAGAACAAGCTCTCCATTTTCAATCGGGTATCTTGATGTGTATCTGCAAGGTTCATGAGTATGTCAGCTCCTTCTATGAGTTTTGAGTATTGACCATTTGCACCGTATAGATTGATTAGTTCAACCCATATAGCTCCTTTGGCGATGTCTTTGGTCTGGGCTAATTGATTTTCTAATTCTTGAATGACTTGGGGAATGGTTTTCATAAAAAATGTTTGAGATTGAATCTTTTGGGGTCAAAAATAGTTGATTTTGAAAAGAAAAGCTCAATCATTTCAAAACGATTGGGCTATTTTCATCTTTAGGAATGCTTCAAAATAAATTTAAGTTGATTTTGGTAGTCGTTTTGTGTGAACAGGAACGGTTAGATGGAAAGGAACTTTCTTGTATTGGTGTAAGGCAACAAGAATTTGGGGTTTCGGAGGAGTTTTATTGGAGGAGGGGGCTATTTATTTCTGAATTTCATAAAATTAGCATACCTAAGCTGCTATCCAAACATCATTTTTACCCATATTTCTTGCACTCATCCCTGTTGGCAGAGGAGTTCCTTCTAACTTACCTTGACTATACGCATCAATTTCTGCATAAACGACCACAATCTCTTGTCGAGCAATTGGTAACAAATTGAGGTGATTGATGAGAGTAGCCAGTTTTTGAAGCTTCTTTTCTCGCCATTTTCGTTGTTTGGCAAGTGAGTAAATTTCACCCATTGTCACTAGTGCTGAATTGCTATATTGTTTGATTGCTGAATTGTTTGACAGACAATATTTTGTCTTGTGTAAAGGTGTCAAGTATTTAGCAGTTGAATCACTAGGGAAATAAAAACCTGATTTTCTGCTCCAAAAAAATTGTAACGGTTATTTAAGTCCTGATAGGTTGTGGAAGTGCGAATATAATGAAGAAGCAAATTGGTATCCCATAAGTAATTCATAATCATCCGTTTTATTTAGTAAGCATTTTACATAATTCTTCCGCAGGCAGTTCGTCTTCCCACAAATTCACCAAACCCTCCAAGTCTTTTTCTTGCATGGCATAGTTTTGAAGTTGAATAGGTTTGTTAAAATCGGGGAAGTTTTGAAAACTTGGAAAAATTTACTTCTTGGAGGAAGTAGATTGTTCTACCGACCACTCTTGATTTCTTGTGGCAGTTGTCTTGCCAATTTCAGGATTTCGTGAGTTGAAAATTCTATGCTGATGTTGTTCATAAGAGATGATTCGATTGTTTTTAAAAGAACAAGTAAACCGAAAAATTGGTTCAAGTTGGAGCAATTGAAGGTGTGAGTATTCCAACTATTTGAAGAAATGTTTTCCAAATAGAAAAGGGTTTTCTACTCGAAATCTTTG
>JBMYXW010000081.1:0-8690 GCA_049608825.1 Chitinophagales bacterium | reverse complement strand
TAAGTAAGGAAGAATTGGAAGCCAACAAGGAGCAAATTGTCCAAACACTAAACAACTACAATATTGAAATTTCTAAAATAAAAGCCACTCCTGGTCCCACCGTCACACTCTACGAAATCATTCCTGCACCAGGTGTACGAATCTCCAAAATCAGAAATTTAGAGGACGATATTGCCTTGAGTTTGGCAGCATTGGGCATCAGAATCATTGCGCCCATGCCAGGGAAAGGAACGATTGGCATTGAAGTCCCCAATCGCAAAAAAGAAATCGTATCTCTCCGAAGTATTCTGGAATCAGAGCAGTATCGGAAAACCAAAATGGAATTACCTATTGCCTTGGGCAAGACGATTTCCAACGAAAGCTATATTGCAGACCTCGCCAAAATGCCGCACTTATTGATGGCAGGCGCTACTGGGCAAGGGAAGTCGGTTTGTCTCAATTCTATTCTTGTTTCATTGTTGTATCGCAAGCATCCCGCAGAATTGAAGTTTGTGATGATTGACCCAAAAAAAGTGGAACTCTCCCTCTTCAATACCATCGAAATGCACTACTTGGCAAAATTGCCAGGAGCAGAAGAAGCAATTGTGACAGATACCAAACAGGTCGTACAAACCCTCAATGCACTTTGTATTGAGATGGATCAACGTTATGATTTGTTGAAAAATGCCCATGTCCGAAACATCAAAGAATACAACCGAAAGTTCAAGCAGCGCAAATTGAACCCATTGAAGGGACATCGTTTTTTACCTTATTTTGTCTTGGTCATTGATGAGTTTGCGGATTTGATTATGACCGCAGGGAAAGAAATCGAAATGCCGATTGCCCGTTTGGCACAGTTGGCGAGAGCGATTGGAATTCATTTGGTTATTGCAACTCAGCGCCCTACGGTAAACATCATTACGGGTACGATTAAGGCAAACTTTCCTGTTCGTATCGCTTTCCGAGTGACTTCAAAGATTGATTCTCGCACCATTTTGGATACAGGCGGAGCCAACCAATTGATTGGACGAGGAGATATGTTGGTATCTTATGGAGGTGATATCATTCGATTGCAGGGAGCATTTGTGGATACTCCCGAAGTCGATAACATCACCGAATTCATTGGCGCACAAAGAGGCTATCCGAGTCCATTTTTATTGCCTGAATACAGCGACGATGATGACAAGCGAGGCGGTGGCGGTGATATGGAATTGGACGAATTATTTGAGGAAGCAGCACACATCCTTGTCCAACACCAACAAGGTTCTACCTCTCTTCTCCAAAGGCGATTGAAACTGGGCTATAATCGTGCAGGACGAATCATGGATCAATTGGAGGCAATGGGAATTGTAGGACCCAATGTCGGTAGCAAAGCAAGAGAAGTATATTATATGACGGGGCATGAATTGGAAGAATACCTACAAAAAATGAACGGCAAAAAGTAATTCATTTTTCAATTAAACATATACATCCTACCTTTGTCTAACAATTGAATGTTAGCGAAAGTGAGTCATTCATTTGTTAGAATGATTCTAAAAGTATTTGTTGAAATAACATAAAATAATGTATATGAGAATTTTAGTGGTTTTTTTAATTACTTGTTTACTAGGTAGTACTGCAATGACAGCTTCAAATGGATCTTCATTTTCTCCCTTCAATACAAACTATAAGTGGTCTGCTCCTCTCAAAGTAGTGAAAAAAGATACACGAGCACAAGCTATTTTAGATAAATTTAGTAGAAAAATAGCAGGCTATAATTCAATCGTGGCCGATTTCACCTTCAATATCGAAAATTCAGATGCAGGTGTCAAAGAAACACAAGAAGGAAAACTGTATATGAAAGGTGATAAATACCGCATCGAAAACAAAGATTTTGAACGCCGTTCTGACGGAGAAAGTGTTTGGACTTTGTTTCAGTATGATGATGAAGGTGAGGTTCAAATAACCGAAAGCAGTGAGGATGATGGAGAATTGTCTCCTCAAATGTTGTTCAGCATCTACAAAAAAGATTTTTATTCAGACTTCAAACAAGAAAAAGTAGAAGATGGCAAAGCCGTTTCAGTAATTGACCTTACTCCCAAAGTCAAAGACATTCCTTATTTCAAAGTACGTTTGTTCTTCGAAAAAGCTACCAATATGTTGGTCAAAGCAGTTGTATTTGAGAAAAGTGGCACAAATTTCACTTTCTTCCTCGACAACTACAAAACCAACAAGGAATACTCAGACACTTTCTTCACAATGAAAAAAACAGATTATTACCCAAAATACGAATGGGTAGATTTGCGATAGTTAGCATATTAATAATGAGTGACTTGTATTTAGTCAAACAAATACAATCCAATTTAAAAAATGCCCGATAACTGATTTAGTTATCGGGCATTTTTGTTTTAAGTAGTTGGGCAAAATTAGTTTTCGTCAAAGAAAACCCCAATAAATTCACAATCAAAGTATTGAAGTCTCGCTTCCTGCTTCTTTATTCTCCCCTCCTACTTGTATCGTATAATTTTTTCAATCACTCACCAATCTATTTCACCACTCGAAATCGTTTTCCTTTCAACCATTTCTCCAAAAAATCTCGATTGTCCGAAAGTTTTGCGAGGTAATAATTTCCAGTTGGAGCATAAGCCAAAGAAGAACGAATAGGTTCAGCTACAATAGATGGATTGCTTGAAATATAATTGGAGTGAATAAAAAACATTCCCCTTTCATTGTATCGAATGAGCCCCACATGTTTGTCCAAACCCACGATGTAAAAACCCTTCCCTAATTGTTCCAAAGTTTCAACGGAACGACTGCGACTGAAAACGTGTTGAACATCCTTTTCCGCTACCAAACTCTGTACCATATTAATAGGCCACTGTTGCGCCATTGTGTAGCGATTGATATTGATTCCCACATGATTCAGATTGGTCGAAACCAAATAACCACAAGCAATAAATCCTTCTTGCGGTTTTTCACAATGCCCATAAAAATCCCAAAGCGTTCCATACCATTTTGGCAGCAAGTGTTCGGTCAAAGCCTCGGTGAATAAATGTTCGGCATTCGCAAAGATTTGGTCACTATTTTGTAAATCTGGGCAAGATTCCTACACACAAAGCTACAAAATTGCCTGTCTAATTCTCACCAATCGTGTCAATAAATTTTCTAATTTGTATAGCGGCAACATATTTGCTCCATCCGATTTGGCAATTGAAGGGTCGGGATGTGTCTCAATGAACAAGCCATCTGTTCCTACTGCAATCCCCGCTTTGGCAATCGTTTCGATGAGTTGTGGAATGCCACCCGTCACACCCGAGCTTTGATTGGGTTTTTGGAGCGAATGTGTACAGTCCAAAACCACAGGCACATCGAAGCTTTGCATGGTCGGGATTCCTCGGTAATCGACCACCATATCTTGAAATCCAAAAGTTGTTCCTCTTTCGATAGCAAGGACTTGATCGTTTCCAGATTGTCGAACCTTGTCAATCGCAAACTGCATGGCTTCGGGCGACAAAAACTGTCCTTTTTTGATGCTGACTACTTTACCCGTTTCTGCAGCCGCTACCAACAAACTGGTTTGGCGGCACAAAAAAGCGGGAATTTGAAGTACATCTACATACTCCGCAGCCATTACAGCTTCGGCATCCGAATGAATATCAGTCGTAACAGGCACACCGATTTCAGAACGCACTTTTGCCAAAATCTTCAAAGCTTTTTCGTCGCCAATGCCCGTAAAAGAATCCAAACGAGAACGGTTGGCTTTTCGATACGAACCCTTGAAAATGTAGGGGATTTGGAGTTTGTCGGTAATCGCTTTCACCTTTTCGGCGACCTCCATACAGAGTGACTCACTTTCTACGGCACAAGGTCCTGCAATCAAAAAGAAATTATTTGCAGATAGGTGTTGGATTTGTGGTATGTTGTTTATCAAGAGTTTATTGTTTGTTTTATTGAAATAGAATGATTGTGTTTTTTAACTGTTTCGTTTCAACCGTTGACAAAGTTTGCAACTGTTGTCAAGGTATTCACTCCCATTTCTCTCTGTCTCTGCGTTCAAAAACTCAGTCAAGTGAGTCAAAAAATTAAAAAGGCAAATTCTCCACATCCACATTTCCGCCCGAAAAAATCACCCCAACTTTCTTCCCTTCAAATTTTGACTTCTCCTTAATAATTGCAGCCAAAGACACTGCACTCGAAGGCTCGATAATAATTTTCATGCGCTCCCAAACCAATCGCATTGCAGCAATGATTTCCGATTCTGAAACACAAATAATTTCCTCCACCAACTCATTAATCACCGCAAAAGTCTTTTCCCCCAAAGAAGTACGCAAGCCATCCGCAATCGTATCGGGGTTTTGGACAGGAACAATATGCCCAGCTTTCAAAGACCGAAAAGCATCATCAGCATTCATGGGTTCACCTCCAATAACCTTCGTTTGAGGAGAAAGATAATGCACTGTCAAAGCCGTCCCGCCAATCAATCCGCCGCCACCCACAGGTGAAACAATATAGTCCAAACCTTCGACCTGCTGTAAAAGCTCATTCGCACAAGTCGAATTACCAATCATCACATTCCAATCATTGAAGGGATGCACAAAGGTTGCTCCAGTTCGAGCTACGACATCCTTCAAAGTACTTTCTCTTGCCGCCAAATTCGATGCACAATCGGTGACTTCTGCTCCATAGCCCAAAACCGCAGCCTTTTTGACTTTTGGTGAATTTTCGGGCATGACGATGTGCGCTTTGATGCCATTGATTTTTGCAGCCAAAGCCAAAGCCTGTGCAAAATTGCCCGAAGAATGAGTTGCTACGCCTTTTTGCTTGGCTTCTTTGCTCAATAAATCTACGGCATAAGCAGCACCTCGCATTTTGAACGCGCCCATTTTCTGAAAATTTTCACATTTGAAGTAGAGGTCGCAGCCCACGATTTTGTTGAGACTTATTGAAGTCAACACGGGTGTTTGGTGGATGAATGCTGCAATGCGTTGAGGAGCAGATTCGATGGTTTCTTTTGAAGGAAAGTTGTTCATTTCTTTTGAAGATTGTGTAAGATTGAATTGTTCGTCCGTTTTAAATGTCGCCATGTTTTTCAAACGATGGCGAATTTTTCACTATTTTATCATTATCCTCCACCGTCAGTCGTCTATCGTTTTCCGTCAGCTGTAAAACCCTTTCTACCTCCACCTCATTGTCTGCCTTTCCGTCTTTCTTAAAATAACTCCCCACAATAAAACCATCTGCATAAGGCTTCAAAATCGGTAAACTATCGGGAGTTGTACCGCTTCCAATCAATACAGGTACTTTGGAGTTTTCTTTCACAATCTGCAAATCCTCCACACTTGTAGTTTCGCCAGTTCGAGTACCCGACACAATGACGGCATCGACCAGCCCTCGCTCGGTCAAATCTTTGGTTTCCAAATCCAAGCCTCGCCCAGCAAGCGGTTTGGCGTGTTTGACTCCGATATCTGCAAAAATCAAAACCTTGGATTGAAGGGCAGCACGAAGCCGCAAAGTTTGGTATGCTTTTCCTTCAATAATGCCTTGGTCAGCCACGACTGCATTGATGTGCACATTTACCCGAATAAACTGTGCTCCAACTGCTGTAGCGATTGCCATGGCAGCACTTGCATCGTTTCGTAGGACATTGATTCCCAATGGGATTTTTATTCGATTGACGACTTCTCGACTGATAGCGGACATGGCGGCAATGGTTTCGGAGGGAACGGTATGTGGGTAAAAAGGCGCATCCTTGAAGTTTTCGATGATGATTCCATCACAGTATTGATTGAAGATTTCGGCTTCTGCAATGGCTTGGTCGTAAATGGCCTGTAAGTCGCCATTAAAGAGTGGTGCACCAGGAAGGGCTTGCAGGTGAATGACTCCGATGATGGGTTTTGGATTGGGGAAAAGGTGATTGAAGGTCATGTATTATTTTTTGCAGCAAAGTACGGCTTTTAGAAGTTATTTTCGCTAAAAAAAGCAAGGAAGACATAGATTCAAGTGACAAATACAATTTCAAAAAAATAATACATCAAAGGTTTTCAAACTTAACAATTTGATTTTAAAGGAATATAGAATTTTCAAGCAAAAAAACCTACCTTTGCGCCCCAATTGGAGAAGGTATGTTCTTGCATTGGAGTGAAGTGATGCTTGTAATATCTCCCTAAGTTCCTTCAGAGAGAAACTTTTTCCATAAAAGAATAAAGAGTTTAATACAAAAATACAATTTCAAAAGATTTAGCATTATGCAGCTTAGAAATATTGCGATTATTGCCCACGTAGATCACGGAAAAACGACCTTAGTAGATAAGATGCTTATCTATGGGCAGTTGTTTCAAGCGCACGAAACAGTGGGTGAACTGATTATGGATAGCAATGATTTGGAGCGTGAAAGAGGGATTACCATTTTATCCAAAAACGCTTCGGTTCGATACAAAGACTACAAAATCAATATCATCGACACACCTGGTCACGCCGATTTTGGAGGTGAGGTAGAGCGTGTATTGAACATGGCGGATGGGGTATTGTTGTTGGTAGATGCTTTTGAAGGACCTATGCCACAGACTCGATTTGTATTGCAAAAAGCATTGGAATTGGGATTGAAGCCGATTGTGGTAATCAACAAGGTGGATAAGGAAAATTGCCGCCCTGATGAAGTGCATGATGCAGTGTTTGAATTGATGTTCAACCTAGATGCGACTGAAGATCAGTTGGATTTCCCTACTGTTTATGGTTCTGCAAAGAATGGTTGGATGGCGAAAGATTGGGAAGAACCTGCTGAAGACATCACCTACTTATTGGATGAAATCATCGAACACATTCCTGCGCCAAAGGTAAACGAAGGGAATACGCAATTGCAGATTACGTCTTTGGATCACTCGCCTTATATCGGTCGTATTGCGATTGGTCGAATGGAAAGAGGTACTTTGGAGGCTGGTCAAGCGGTCAATTTGATGAAACGTGATGGTAGTTTGCAGCGCTCAAGAGTGAAGGAATTGTATGTTTTTGAAGGCTTGGGCAAGAAAAAAACGGAAAAAATTGAGGCAGGTGAAATTGGCGCAGTCGTTGGGATTGAAGGTTTTGAGATTGGTGATACAATTGCGGATTTTGAAAACCCAGAAGCATTGGCTCCAATTTCGATTGACGAACCTACAATGAGTATGTTGTTTACGATTAACAATTCGCCATTTTTTGGTAAAGAAGGAAAGTTTGTAACTTCTCGACACATCAAAGATAGATTGGCTAAAGAATTGGAGAAAAACTTGGCTTTGCAGGTCAAACAAGCAGGCACAGCAGATGCTTTTATGGTTTATGGTCGTGGAGTTTTGCACTTGTCAGTTTTGATTGAAACGATGCGCCGTGAAGGGTACGAATTGCAGATTGGTCAGCCGCAAGTATTGCTTAAAGAGATTGAGGGTAAAAGATGTGAGCCGATTGAGGAACTAACCATTGATTTGCCCGAAAAAGTATCAGGTACGGCTATCAATATGGTGACACAGCGAAAAGGAGAAATGTTGGCGATGAATCTCAAAGGTGATAGGGTGATTTTGGAATTTATTATTCCTTCAAGAGGTATCATTGGTTTGAGAAATGAAATGTTGACCGCAACGGCTGGTGAGGCAATCATGTCGCACCGCTTCAAGGAGTATGCACCATGGAAGGGCGACATTCCTTCTCGTATCAATGGCTCAATGATTTCGGGCGAAACGGGTACGGTGATTCCTTATGCTTTGGACAAATTGCAGGAGAGAGGTAAGTTTTTTGTAGACCCAGGTGAAAAGATTTACACAGGTCAAGTAGTGGGTGAACACTCACGAGGAAATGACTTGGTAGTGAAGGTGAACAAAACCAAGAAATTATCGAATGTTCGTGCATCAGGTTCTGATGACAAAGCAAAAATAGCTCCTGCCATTAAATTCTCATTAGAGGAAGCTTTAGAATATATTCAAGAGGATGAATATGTTGAAGTGACTCCACAATCTATTCGTTTAAGAAAAATATACTTAGACGAAAATGAGCGAAAAAGATTGGGTAGGAAATTATTGGTAGAGAATTAGTAGAAATACAAATTCAAAGCTCAAATGCAAATTCAATACTTTGATTTTGAGTAAGATTGAGTTTAAAACTCAAATACAAGAGGAGAATAAATCAAAATAGATTTATTCTCCTTTTTTGTAAAAAAACTATATATTGTTGCTTATTAGCGAGCGAATCCTATTAATGATCAATTTAGGTATGCTATTTGTTATAACAGCTACTTGGGTTAGCTTTTTTATTAATTGTTGTTAGCCATGAAAAGTCAAACAAATGAGCCATTGGATAAGTAATTTGACAGATTATTTTTTGGAAGGATACGATTTTCATTCTCTTGAAATCCAAAAAAAGTCTCGATATATTTTTTTTACAGCCCTGATGATGATAATTGTCATGGTCATCTCCATTCCACTTCATATAGCAGAAAATGGTGGTATTTTTAAATACACAGGAGATTTGATAGGTATAATTGGAGGGTTTATCGCTCTCTATTTCATTCGGAACAAAAAAGTTGATATTTCTGCTTACGCTTTGATAGTAAGTACCTTGTTGCTGATAATTATTCACAACATTGTCAATGACTACCTTTCTTCCGAAACATTTGACTACCTACGCATATACGTAACTCTATCTCAACTATTCCTTATTTACTTGCTTTTGGGGCTATTTGCCTTCAAACGAGAACACATCGGAAGCTA
>JBMYXW010000080.1:0-8868 GCA_049608825.1 Chitinophagales bacterium | reverse complement strand
ATTGATTTTAAAATTTGCTTGAGTTGGGTTGTCAAATTTTGGTTCATCTTTCTTCAAATCCCTATTCAAATCAAAATCTTCTAAAAAAGATAGAATGAAACAACGCAGTTGGATGTATAGAAATGATTAAACATATTTTTGCTTTATTTTATCGAAAATACAACGGTTAGAAGTCTAACCGTTTTTTTAAACCTAAAAAGCCAAACTATAATGAAACGATGGAATAAACGACATCGAAAAATTGGATTGAAGATCAGGGTTTATAGGATTAATCTCATCATTTTCGAGGTAATAAAAAAGCGGATTGCGCTTATTGTACACATTGTAGGCACTGACCTTCAATTGATGCTTCAATTTTTTCGTCTCCCAATGATACATCAAACTCAAATCCAAACGGTGTTGCCAAGTATCCCTTGTCGAATTTTTCTCGCCAATTGGGTCTATGTCAATCGCAAGCAAGCCTTGGTCAAAACTATTTATCCAAGACACCAATCTCGGATGCCCTGCTCCCAAATACCCTTGAAATCCCAACAAAAAACGTTTGTTAAATTCATAAGTAAACAAGCCCTTCAATTCATGTCGACGGTCAAACTGAAATGGATATTTCTGCCCTAAATTCACAGGGTCAAATTGCCGATTAGACCAACTCAAAGAATAACCCAATGAGCATTGAAGTTTGCCCTCATTCTTATGCAGACTTGCTTCAAAACCATAACTTTCACCATCTCCTGTCAAAAAATCATCTCCACCAATTGTTCCATCGGATTCTTCTTCAAAATTCAATTCTGAAACAGCCGTTATGTTCTTCATATTCTTGTAGTAGCCGTTCAAACTGAGGTGTATTTTATTGGGTAAACCAATGTAAAAACCTGCATCATATTGCCAAGCTGTTTGAGGTTCGTAAAAATCGTCGGAAGGCAGCCAAAAATCAGTGGGAATGTTGAACTCAGAGGTTGAAATTAAGTGCAGGTATTGTACCATGCGACTCACACCTGTCGAAAAGGTGAGTTTTGGAGTAATGGCAAAATCGGATTTGAAGCGGGGTTCGAGATTGAAGTAATTTTCATATTCACCCAAAAAAGCAGATTGATGCAAACCCAAAGTCAATTGCCATTTTTGAGAAAGCGTCCATTTATCTTCTATGTATGTGTCCACTTGTTTGGCTTGGATGATAGGAACTTCTACTGTTTCTTCAAAATAATCAATACTCAGTGAGTCCGTTTCTGGCAAACCTTCAGTGTTGTTGTCATACAAGGTCATAAAAGGACTAAACTCATGCTGTCGAAAACTTGCCCCTACTCGAATGTGATGTGCTTGATTGGGGTAAAAATCCAAATCCGTCTTGAACGTATATTCCTTATTACTTGAACTCACCCAATAGTAAGAAAAATCATAAGGTTCTTCATCAAGAAAGTATAAATCATAGTATTGAAACAATTGATTGTAATCATTGAAGTACCGACTGTAAATCAGACTCGTATTCGCAAACAATTTTGGGCTAAATTGATGGTTCCATCTGATTGAACCAATCGCATTTCCCCAATTCAATTCATTGTCTTCTGTCTCCAATTCATCGTATTCAAACCCAAATTCGTCCTCATAATAATACTCCCATTCATTGTAACCCACAATTTTATCACCTCCAATATACACACTTCCATACAATCTATCTCGTTCTCCTAGCTTTTTATTGACCTTCAAATTCACATCAAAATACTTAGTAGAAAGGAAATTTGCGCCATTCGGATAAAAAGTATCTTCAATAATCGGACGAATGAAACCGCCAAAAGTAGAGTGACGAGCCGCCAACAAAAACGAACCTGTTTTTCCGAAAATCGGCCCTTCGGTGGTCAATTGCACACTTTGTGGATTCACACCGATTTCAGTTGACCATTTGTTCATATTTCCTTCACGGGTCTGAATATCAATCACTGAAGACAAACGTCCTGCATATTTTGCCGAAAATCCGCCCTTGTGAACCTGTACACTTCGAGCCGCTTTAGGGTTGAAAATGGAGTAAATACCGAGTTGATGTGCGGCATTGTAAACAGGCACTCCATCCATCAAAATCAAATTCTGCCCATTGCTGCCTCCCCTCACATAATAACCTCCAATGCCTCCTGCTCCCGACTGTACACCTGCCAACGAACGAACCGTTTGCATCAAATCTGGTTCACCTCCCAAACCTGGCGTATTGACTGCCAAATTTTGAATTTGTCCTTCCCTAAAAACGAGATTCGCCAATTGCAAATCTGAATTGGAATCGGGCGTGACTAGAATTTCGGAGAGGTAATCTTGTGAAGGCAAATCCACATCCACTTTTTGATTTTTCTTCAAAACCACCTGTTTCTGAATGTCTTTTTTGCCCACATATCTATAAACCAGCGTATGCTCGCCTTTGGGTAGGTTGAGGCTGTAATAACCATATTCATTGCTAATTGTTCCCTTTTGAAGCTTAGGGCAATAGACCGTTGCAGCCACCAAATCTTCGCCCAAATCTTCGTCCTTCAAGTAGCCGTGAATCGTATATTTTTCAATCACTTTTTTTCGCTCTCGAAACAAGATAACCTGCTTTCCTTGCGCTTTGAAGCCCACTTTTGTACCTGCCAAAATTCGCTTCAAAACAGCCTGAAACGATTCATTTTCAACCTCAAAAGAAAGGCGTTTTTCGGTAGAAAAAAAACGTTTGCTGAAAGCGATGTTGGTGTTGGTTTGTTTGGAGAGTTGTTGAAGAGCCTCTACAATCGTTGCTCCCTTCAATTCGATACTACACGATTTGTCCAATAGGCTTTGTGCCTGTAAATGTGGGGTTTGCAGGAAGCAGAAAAATAGGCAGAGACCTATTTTTTGGAAAAGAGAAAGGGTTGATATATTTGACATATTGATTTCGATTCTTTGTAGGTATCTTCAAAACACTTTTGCCGTATGAATAAATCACAAATCAAACATTGTTAATCAAATACCCACAAGTAAGATAGGGTTTAATTATAGTATTCGATTTTTTCTTGTCGTGTTTTCAAAATCACAAATCAAACCTCATGTAATCCTAAACTTACATCCACCTGATTATGCGTATCAAAACGGCTTTTGAATAGGATGGATATATGATATACGATTACATGATTTTTGAGGTTTGATTTTCACTGCGGTAATAGACCTAATCACAAGTACCACCCTGCAATGTATAACTCTTTTCGCTTTTCTTCACCAATTTCATTTCAAAAACCTGTTCTATCACAAACAATATTTCTGCAAGAGGTGCTTTGCTTTCAAAAGTAGCTGTAAAAGGGCATTGCTGCAAGGTCGGACTTTCCACTTCAATACGTACATCATAAATCTTCTCAATATCTTCCACTATCTCCTGCAAAGGCACATCCGAAAATGCCAAATCTTTGCGATGCCAAGAAGAAACACCTAAGCTAACAGCCACAACTTTAGAGATTTTGTTTGAAACCACGTCCGCAACAGCTTGTTCTCCTGCTTCCACAATCAAGGATTCTTCCAAGCCTTTTGCCGTCATTTTCACCTTGCCCGTCACCACTTGCAATTCCATTTTTTGTGCCTTGTCCTTTGAAGAAAGATAAAAAGACGTACCCAAAACCTGAACCTTTCCTATATCTGTCGTGATTTCAAAAGGCTGTTTCGGGTTGTGTGTCACATCGAAGAACGCTGTTCCCTGCAATGTTACAGGTCGCTTATTTTGCGTGAATTTTTCGGGGTAGGTCAAAATAGCTCCTTTTTGAAGGGAAACGATTGTACCATCCGATAATTCCAGTTTCTCCTTGTCTTCCGTTGCAGCGTATTGAATAGTATTCGTTTCTCCATTCGTATTTTGCAGCATAAAATACATCAAGCCTGCAAACAAAAACAACAATATACCTGCTGCAATCGACCAAGTTCGATTCATTCTCGTTCTTCTCGGAATTCTTCTCCTCGCTTCAGTTCCACCTCTTTTTTCCAATAAAGTAGCAAATTCTGCATCCAAATCCAGTTGAATATCCGATTGATACCCTTCGCTTGCTTTCCATGCTGCTTCGATTTGTCTCCACAAAAGCGCATTTTCTGCATCTGCCTCCAACCAAGTTTGCAATTCCTTTTCTCCTATTGGAGAAATGTCTCCCGACAGTTTTTGATACATTAACTGTATGTAATGGTCTTGATTCATACTGAAGTTTAAAATTTTTACGTAATAGAATAATCCTTTGCGGTACTTTACGAAACCTTTGTTTGACTTTGCGGGAAAATACAAATAGTACGTTCGGTTCCCGCAAAGAACGCTAAGGAATCGCAGAGGTGCGCTAAGATTTTTTTAGAATATCCTTATACAACCTAAGACAAAACCAAACCATTAAGCCCCTATCCAAAGACTGATTATCAATATTTTTATAAATGGTAAGACGGTTTTTCTCAAAAATTTCAACGCTTTGGTCATTTGATTTTCAACCGTTTTGGTCGAAATATTGAGTTGTGTGGCAATTTCCTTGTGCGACAATTCTTCAAAACGACACAAAACGAACACTTCTCTACAGCGGTCGGGTAGTTTGTCGATGGCTTTGTGGATTCTTTTTTGCAAATCCTGCAGCTCCAATGTTTGGTCGGCTTTGGAGGGAGTAGGCAATACGATGGCTTCGGGAACAGTATTTCCAGAATGTCGTTTTCTGGATTTGAGGATGTTAAGGCTTCGATTGATGACTCCTCGTTTTAGGTAGGCGGTAAGAGATTGTTTGATTTGGGTACGTTCTCGATTTTTCCAAAGAGCCAAAAATACTTCTTGGGCAGCATCTTTGGCAATGTTGCTGTCTTTGGTAATCTGCAAGGCGGAAATGACCATTTTTTCATAATATCGGTCAAACAATAGCCGATAAGCCGCTTCATCAGAGGATTGAAGGCGGGATAAGAGTTCTTGGTCAGTGAATGTGGATTTCTTGTGGACTATCTTCAAAATATAAAAAATAAGTGATATTTTAAGCGTTCTATCTCACAATATACGTAATCTCAATAATAAAATCAATTGTTGCTGGGATTTTCAGAGAAAATACTATCGTTTTTTATACAGGTGAAAAAAGAACCTCTATTTTGTAAGCTACAAAGACATTTTACTTCCTCTCTACTGCAAAGGCATCTAAAACACTCCGCACACAACCAATAGAAGAAGTTTGGCTCTTGATTCAAATAACTGAAGAAATAAGAACAATTTGGGTTAGTAATCACTACTTGCAGGATTTAATGGCTTGGATTCATGAAAATTCGGCAAAATTTCCGTTTATTTGGGAGTTGTTATCCAGGTATGAAAAAGAGTGAAATGAAAATCATTTCTAATCAAAATTCATATTTCAACAAATGAACATCACCGACAGAACAAAAGTCAAAAGAATTCCCAAAAGAGGACATTACGATTTAGAAACGATTCATTCGATTTTAGACGATGAATTTATCTGCCACATAGGATTTGTACATCATGGCAGCCCAGTAGTTATTCCCACATTATACGGCAGAAAAGACAATTACCTCCTTGTTCATGGAGCTTCTACCAGTCGAATGTTGGGTGAACTGAACAAAGAAGTTGACATTTGTATCACTGTAACGATTACAGATGGTTTGGTATTGGCTCGTTCAGGCTTCCATCATTCTGCCAATTATCGCTCAGTCGTTTTATTCGGCAAAGCAAAACTCATTGAAGACAAGGAAGAAAAAGAGGCGGCTTTGAAGGCGGTTTCTGACCATATCATTGCAGGGCGTTGGGAAGAGGTTCGTCCTACGAAAGACAATGAATTGAAAGCAACTCATGTTTTTAAAATTCCTATTGAAGAGGCTTCTGCAAAAATCCGAACGGGTGGGCCAGCGGATGATAAAGAGGATTACGCTTTGGATATTTGGGCGGGTGTTGTTCCCATCAAAAAAGAATATAAAACCCCTATTGCAGACCCACTGAACAATGAAGGGGTAGAGATGAGCGAGAGTGTGGTAGCTTTTTTGAACAAGAACTGTTAGGTAAAAAGGAACTTCCTTGTAGAGGTAGTTTTCGCTTATATCAAATATCATACGTCGCAAATCATGTAATCTTAAATCCACATAAAGTGCGTTTCCTAACAATTCGTATGTAACTGGAGGATGTACGAATTACGATAGACGATGTGTGATATTTGATTTCTCCCCTTTCAAAATCTATAAATACCATTAATCCCAAGAAATATGAAAATCATTGACCTTTCTAAGCCTATACAGTACAACAAGAACGACCCATTTTTTATGAAGGTGAAAATCAAACACAAGCCGCATCGAAAGGCAAAATGGTTGATTCGATTGTTTGGTTTACCCTTCAAATTATTTCCCAAAGGATTTATAGGTTGGGCAGACGACAGCATCCAAAAAATGGGTGTTCACTCTACCACACATTTGGATGCTCCATGGCACTACGCTCCTACTTGTGAGGGGAAGCCTGCCAAAACGATTGACGAAGTACCTTTGGAGTGGTGCTTTGGCGAGGGAATGGTGATTGATATGAAACACAAGCCCGATTTTGAAGCCATCAGTCAAAAAGACATTGAAGATTTCATTATTCAAAACAATTTGATTCTTCAAAAAGGCATGATTGTTTTGATAAAAACGGGGCGTGACAAATATATGGGTACAAAGGATTTCTTCAAAAAAGGAACAGGTATGAGTGCCGAGGCAACAGAATGGTTGATTGACCAAGGTATCAAGGTTATGGGTATTGACCAATGGGGTTGGGATTTGCCACTCCCCCACCTCATCCAAAAAGCAAAAGAAACGAATGACCCCGATTTGTTTTGGGAGGCACACTTGGTCGGTAGAGACAAAGAATATTGTCATATCGAACAATTGACCAATCTTGATGCACTGCCATTGACGGGCTTCAAAGTAGCTGTTTTCCCATTGAAGATTGTCGGTGCTTCGGCTGCTCCTGCAAGAGTCGTAGCGATGATGGACTGAAAAAAAATTGACTAAAAATTTAAAATAAGAATCAAAAACACATTTTCAGAATCAAGCCGTTATAATGAGAGGTTGCAATCATTTATTTTCACACACTTCCTAAGCATCAAGTAATTGTGACTTTCATCACGTTTTTTGTTTATATTATGTCCTAATTTGCGAATAATACAAAAGAAGTTTTCAAACAATAAAAGTTTTCCCATCATGAAAGTTGAACAAATTTATACAGGATGCTTGGCAGAAGCGGCTTATTATATCGAAAGCAATGGCGAGGCTGCCATCATTGATCCATTGCGTGAGACAGCTCCTTACATTGCGAAGGCAAAAAAGGAAGGTGTGAAAATCAAGTATATTTTTGAAACCCATTTTCACGCTGATTTTGTGTCGGGGCATGTTGATTTGGCTCAAAAAACAGGTGCAAAGATTATCTATGGTCCCAATGCCCATACCAGCTATAAGGTGCACAATGCAGAGAATGGAGAAGAATTTCAGTTGGGAGATGTAACCTTCAAAGTGTTACACACACCTGGTCATACATTGGAGAGCAGTACCTATTTATTGAAGGATGAAAAGGGCAAGAATCATGCGATTTTTACGGGAGATACGCTTTTTATTGGAGATGTCGGACGACCTGATTTAGCGATTAAAAATGGGCTTTCCAAAAACGATTTGGCAGCAATGCTTTTTGATAGCCTCCGAAATAAGATTATGCCATTGGAAGATGAAGTGATTGTCTATCCTGCTCATGGTGCGGGTTCTGCTTGCGGCAAAAATATGAGTAAGGAAACATTTGACACTTTGGGTCATCAAAAAAAAGTGAATTATGCCTTGAGGGCTGATATGACAAAAGAAGAATTTATTGACGAAGTAACAACTGGTATTTTACCTGCACCTCAATATTTTGCTAAAAATGCGATGATTAACAAAACAGGTTATGAGAGCTTAGATACGGTGATGAATCGTGGATTGGTGGCTTTGTCTCCTGAAGATTTTGAGCAGGTAGTAGAACGGGAAGGTGCTTTGGTAATTGATACTCGACATCAAAAATATTTTCACAAGGGTTTTATTCCTAAGTCTATTTTTATTGGTTTAGGAGGAAGTTTTGCACCATGGGTCGGTACTTTGATTCCCGATGTTAAACAAGCTATTTTGTTGATAACAGATGAAGGAAAAGCGCAAGAAGCGGTCACTCGGCTGGCAAGAGTGGGTTATGACAATTGTTTAGGTTATTTGGACGGAGGTTTTGAAGTGTGGAGACAAGCAGGCAAAGAGGTCGATTCAATTGACTCTATTTCTGCATCAAAAATGGAAAGTAATTTAAATAATGATGGACAGAGAGTTGTATTGGACGTTCGCAAGCCTACCGAATACAGTGCGGAACATGTTGAAACTGCTCAGAATTTTCCTTTAGACTATATCAATGAACAAATGAATGAGGTCAATAGAAATACGCCCTATTATGTTCATTGCAGGAGTGGATACCGTTCTATGATTGCAGCTTCAATATTGAAAGCAAGAGGTTTTGAAGATATTATGGATGTTGATGGTGGTTTTCTCGCTATTCAAAAAACAGGTCTTCCTATCACCAATTTTGTATGTCCTTCTACTTTATAATTCTCCAAAAATAAGTTTCCGCCTTCTTTTCAACCTCTTAATCAACCAATTAAGAGGTTTTTTAAATTAATTTCACTTTTTTTCTTCCAAAATAAAACCAAGCCCCCCTTCTAACTCGTATATATAGCGAACCTTGCAAAACAACAATTCAAAACAATACAAGAAAATTATTTTAGTGAGTGGTTTATTTCATTGGGTTGAGTCTTAATCCTCAGTACCCCTAAGTTAGTATTGAGGATTTTATTAAAACAATACAAGAAAATTATTTTAGTGAGTGGTTTATTTCACTGGGTTGAGTCT
>JBMYXW010000079.1:263-8964 GCA_049608825.1 Chitinophagales bacterium | reverse complement strand
TTCTTCCTCCAGATTTTCTAGCTCCGTAGTTATTACTAAAGCTTCCTCTAGAAGATCCGCCTCTGTCACCTCTATCAGAACCACCGCCACTTCTACGGTCTCTTCCACCACTTCTTCGGTCGTTTCCACCACTTCTATCATTCCAACCACCTCTTCCGCCGCCGCCGCCACGGTTGTTATCTCTTCCTCTGTTAAATCCTCCACGTCCACGGTTTTCTCTTGGTTCTGCTTTCTTAACAACAATTGTACGGTGGTCAAATTCGCATTCATTCAATTCTTCGATAGCTGCACCAGCTTCGTCATCGTTAGGCATTTCAACAAATCCAAATCCTTTAGATCTGCCAGTATCACGGTTCATTACAATTTTCACAGTATCAACTGCTCCAAATTCTTCAAAAAGATCGCGTAAATCTTCTTCGGTAGTGTCAAAGTTTAACTTTGCTACAAAAATATTCATCTGATAAAAAATTTAAAAAAAAAAAATAAAAAAATATAAATCATTTTCTGAGTAGCAAAGAATTCTAAAAACCTTGAAGCTATCCAAAAAAATACTGTAAATTTCACAATTGATACAAAGATACAATTAATACTTGGTGTTGCACGATTTTCTTCAAAAAAAAACAAATTTTTTACTCCACTTTTAGCAGGAGCTGCAAAGGCAAGTCCATAATGACTGTATTATCTGTTTTTATTTGTAACTGCAATAGGTACAAGTCTTTCGGAAAATGATTGTCAAGAATACATGACAATACGATATTACCTGCATTAAAATATTGAAGAGGTAAAACCTCTTTCTTTTGACCTATTCTATTTAATAAAGCAACACCAATCTTTGTATTTTGTTTCAAAAACAAGAAAATGTCAAACCTTTCTATAAATGGATTGGGATAAACATTTTTTACCTCAATAAGGTGTTGATAATCAAACGGTGTATCAATATCAACTATTAGATTTGAAGTATTTGGAGATGGAATACTTAAACTTGTAAAATTTCCTTCTCCATCTATTTGCAAACCATAAGATACATCACTTTCTAAATTTTGATATGAAAGACTGTCAATCATCAAAAAAACACTTTCTTCTGAATCAAATAGACCAATCGCATCTTCCTCTTTATTCAACTTAAAATCTGCATGAAAAGTTCCCTGTTCAGGTTGATTATCTGCCCAAATCAATAAAAAATCTTTTGAAGCCAACATTACATCAGGTAATTGCCACTTATCAGGTTTGCTCAAATTGTCGGTCAAAAACTTATCTCCCATATAAACAGGCGTATTTCCAGCATTGTAAATCTCAATCCAATCATCATATTCTCCAAATTCATCCATAAGTGTCTCATTATTGCTGACCATAAACTCGTTGATTCGCAAAGCTGGACGATTACCGCCTAACTGCAAGGTGAAACTACCTGCCAATGGCTTCCTATTATTTGCAACCAAATCGTCGGTAGCTGTAATGTAATAATGAATCAAAGTGTGGGGAAGTAAATCTGGAATATTTGAAGATTGAAGCACAAAAGTATAGATGCCATCATTGGCAAATTCGTCATTTTGACTCCCATCATCCCACATACTTACATGAGTCCATTCGTTTTCCTCTATTTTATAGTGGAGAGACACATTTGGAGGTGTATTGTTGTCGTCTTCAATCGTTGCTGAAAAAGCAATGGGAGTATTTAGATGGGGAAGGGTAGGGGAGTGGTGAACTCGGCGAATAATGGGAGCTATATTTTTGATTTGCAGTTGATTCAAAATGCTGTTTCGTCGAGTAGTAATATAGTCTTTGATGCCGTACTTAGCGTGACCTCCCAATGCTTCTGTATAAGAATCGTGAAAATCTTCTATTGAGTAGCCATAATCCAAGGTTCTGTAATTGTCTGCTTCTGCAAAAGGAGCGATTTTCTCTTTCAAACAGTCTATGATGGGGAAAATGTGGTCGGGATGTGCATAGGCGTTCACCAGCTTCTGCAAATAGTATGAATAACGGTTCTTAAATTCTGGTACTGCCAAAATACGATTTGTCAATACATTGTTATGCGAATCAGAAGTCCAGTCATAAATATTGCGAGTTCCCCAGTCAATGTTAAAAAAGTCAATTCCAAAAGTATTGTCGAGGTCATAAGCAATATACTCAAACTTATTGGTCGTAGGATTTTGATAGAGATAAAAATTGTTGATATTGAAGGAATAGCCATCCCAATTACTCATAAAAACATCTGCTGCCAAAGTCCGCAAAAACACATCCACATCAAATACTTCGCTGATTGCTACCTTGAAGTCAACCGCTGAAGTCTCATTCAAAACCGTGATGAAATGCGCCAAATCGCTGTAATCATCCGCCTCTGTATTGGTTTTCAAATCATATTTCCTCCTTCCAAATACTTCTTCTTTATACACCTCCTGTGCGCTTCCTTCAAAATTCAAATCCGCAGGATAGAGGCATTTATACAAATTCCCCTCATCATTATTCGTATATCTATCCTTCAAAAATTCTTCATCAATATGCTCTACATTGAGATACAATCCGTAATAATTTCCATTGATATACAGCTCTGTATGATTTGCTCTTGCTGCAATGACATCCATTTGTCCCAAAATATCCCAACCCAATTTTGCCCGTATAATCGAGGGGTCGTTGTGTTCGCCATTGAGGTTCATTTTCTCTAAGCCATGAAATTTTCGCCCTGTTTCAAAGGCATTGAAAGACACCTTGAAGGATTTTTTGGCAGCATTTCGAGAGGTATTTCCCCGAAGCCGAAAACCCACATTTTCCAATATCGTTTCTTCCGAATCCATACCAGTGGTATAGGTGAAAATGGTAGAATATTCGGTATTACTTTCTGGAAAAGCGAAAATCGCTTGTAAGTCCACAGGTGCTATTTCAATGTCAATTCTAGGCACATTAGAATCGTCAAAAAGTGGATGGAAGGCTTGCAGTGTAGTTTCGGTGCAGTCTTCTTGCGCCTTTATTGAAGTGAAAAAAAGCGAAAGGAAGACAAGCAAAAAAACAGGAAAAAATTTAAACATGGAAGCTATTTTGATGAAAACAAAAAATATTACTCACTTGTTTTTTTTAATCCGTTTTGATAAAAAAACCTGCAATAGAAGAGGTCAATGCACCTACAAAAGTATAAATGATAATACTCAATGGAACCATAAACAGGGGTTGCAACAACATTCTGGTAAAATCAAGCGCAGCTTCAATTTGTTCATCTGGCATTCCCTGTTCAATAAACTGGTCTTCCTGTTGTAAGAGAATTTGTTCCCTCATTTCAAGGTTGATGAACTCCATATATACAATCGAAAAAATACCCAAAATAAACGCTGCCACGACTGCAATCAATACCCCCAGACCAATCGCTCGACCATACTGTATAACTCCTTCATTCACATTGTCTCTATAATCCAAAATGCCCACCAAAATACCACCAATAAGTACCAAATAACCCAGCACTTGTGCCAAAGTCGAAGTATCCATGTCCATCAAGTACAAAATAATCGTGAACACAATACCCACACCTGATATGATTACACCATATCGAAGGGCAGTTGGAAAGAGGGGAGCTTTGGGAATGTGGAAAGAATCGTTCATGGTTGTTGGCTGTTTTATAGTTGAGTAAAAGGAATGGCAAGATAACAGAAAGGGTTTAAAAATAATTCCCTACTCAATATAAAATTTTCTTGCCATCTTTCCTTCATCCGACCTCAAATTCCAATAATATAAACCGTTTGGATATTTATTCCGAGACAAAATATTCACTTGAACCAATTTCAACATAGATTCTTCTAACTTTGACATCTAGGGATGAAGATTTTTGTAAAGAAAAACTACAAAAGTCTAAATCGGAAGTTTATTTTTTGACTATTTTTTATTAAAATAAAAGTTAAACTTCAAAAATCTTTTACCATAAATTTAGCCAAGACTTCAAAACGATGAATAAAACCGAAAACCATCGAGAACAACTCCACCAAATCGCTCTCACCCAATTGTCAGGTATTGGAGCCGTCAACGCCAAAAGCTTGATAAGTTATTGCGGAGGTGTTGAAGCTATTTTCCACACTCCCAAACGACAACTTCTCAAAATCCCAGGCATTGGTCCCAAAACCGCAGCCCTAATTTTGCAGCAAGAAGCAGCACTGGAGAAAGCACATCGTGAAATGGAATTTATTCAAAAACACAAAATTCAACCCATTTTTTATTTTGATGATGCCTACCCCCAAAGACTCAAAAACTGCTCCGATGCGCCCATCCTTCTCTACTTCAAAGGAAAAGCGAACTTCAATAACTCCCACACCATCAGCATTGTAGGTACTCGCAATGCCACCGACTATGGCAGGCAAATCTGCAATGACTTGGTTCAAGCCTTGCAGCCCTACAACCCCTTAATTGTAAGCGGCTTGGCGTATGGAATTGACCATGCTGCTCACAGCGCTTGTGTCAAAAACCAAGTTGAAACAGTTGGTATATTGGGACACGGTTTGGATATGCTATATCCTGCCCCACATCGAAATCTCGCCAAAAAGATGCTCCAAAATGGAGGCTTGCTCACTGATTTTCCCAGTGAAACCAACCCTGATAGTAAAAATTTTCCCAAGCGAAACCGCATCATTGCAGGGATGACCGATGCCACTATTGTAGTCGAAACGGGCAATAAAGGCGGAAGTGTCATCACAGCTTACCTTGCCCAATCTTACAACAGAGAAGTTTTTGCTTTTCCTGGCCGAATAGACAAACCTTATAGTATGGGCTGCAATCAATTAATCAAAAAGAATGTTGCAAAATTGGTGGAGTCAGCCGAAGATATTGTCTATCATTTGGGTTGGGAGGATTCTGATATTGAAGTAAAAAAGCCCATGCAACGAGCATTGTTTGTCGAATTGAACGATACCGAAACGGTTTTGGTCGATTTATTGAAAGGAAAACCCAAAGGGATTTCTATTGACAAAATCTGTGCTTCAGCTCAAATGACTCAAAATGCCGTAGCCGCTTGTTTGCTGCAATTGGAAATGAAAAATTTGGTGGAAACCATGCCAGGAAAACGCTATCGGTTGGCATGAAAATAATGGAAACAATTTTCAAAAATAAAGTATTGAAGGCTCATCACTAATAGATTTGCGAATGACGATTACATGATTTGTAATTTGTGATGTTTAAAAATTACACCTCTAAAATCAAAAATCATGTAACCCTAAATCCTAAGCTGATGCAAACAGTATGATAAAGTCTTGTAAAAAAACGCAAGACTTCAGTGCTTACTAACTAAACACTTCTATAATGCCGAAACTGACGAGCCTCCTAGAATCTTTAGATGTATATGAAACCAATCGCTGTCGAAAGTTTTTGCAGTCTCCTTTCTTCAATGAAGACGAACGATTGGTACGCTTATTTGATTTGTTGATTTCTGCAAAAAAACACCACCATACTATTCTCTTTTCAAAGCAAGAAATTTGGTTAGAATTGAAGGAGAAAATGCCCTTCAAGGATACCAAATTTCGGCGTTGGTGTTCGGACTTGACCCAGTTGGTATTACAGTTTTTGGCGCAGGAAGCCCATCAGAATAAAGAAATGCCTGAACAGCAATATTTCATTGAAGTGATACAAGAACGCAATTTGGAAAAGTTTTTTCATGTTGGTTTTCGCAATGCAGAAAACACACTTTTCAAAAGAAAACAAAAAGACAGTGATTTTTACTTTTATCAATACAAACTCAATGAAGCTCAACAAAAACAAGAGTTTGAAACCAAAGGACATGCAGGGCAAGAAAGTTTTGATGTATTGATGCAAAATCTGGATGCTTTTTACCTCGCCCAAAAGCTGCGTTATTGTTGTCATTGGCTCAACTACCGAAAAGTTTTGCGATTGGAGGGAAGGGTGGAAGTGCCTTTGATGAGGGAATTGATGGAATACATTGAAGCAAATAAAGAGGTTCAAGTTCCTATAGTAGCAATTTACCACCAAGTTGCGCTTACTTTATTGGAGGATGAGAAGGAGCAATATTACCAAGATCTCAAACAACTATTGGAAATCCACAGTCATTTATTCAGTGCTGAAGAAGCATGGGAAATGTATGGTTATGCGCTGAACTATTGTATTCGAAAAATCAATACTGGAGCAAAATACTTGGCAGAATTGTTTGACCTCTATCAAGTGACACTCAACAAAGCTGTAATTCTAAATGATGGAGAATTGGATCATCAACACTTCAAGAATATGATTGCGATTGCTCTTCGACTGAAACAGTTTGACTGGGTGATGAATTTTATTGAAGTCTATCAAAGCAAACTGCCCGAAAAGGTGCGTGAAAATGCTTATACCTACAATATGGCAAGGGTTTATTTTTCCAAAAGGGAATGGGACAAAGTGATAGAGTTATTGCAGCAGGTAGAATACGATGAGGTATTTTACAAATTAGATTCCAAAGCTTTGTTGCTCAAAACGTATTATGAATCGGGTGAGTGGCTGGTTTTGGAGTCTTTGATTGACAGTTTCCAAACTCTTCTTCGTCGAAACAAGGAAATCTCCAAACAGCATCGTAGCAACTATCTCAATCTGGTAAGGTTTGTCAAGAAAATAAACGGCTTGATGCCCAACGATACAGTCAAAATCAAAGTTTTGAAGCAGAAGATTGAGGCAACAAGCCAAGTAGCTGATAGAGGTTGGTTGTTGGAAAAGTTGGAGGAAATTGTTTGAATTAGATTTTGGGCCAAATAAATGTTTCGTCTTTTTTCCAAAAAGGGCCAAATTCCAATTCATAGACTTCATCATCTTCGAGCCAAATACTAACATTGACTTGGTCAAACCAAATCACTTCGATTACCACATCATCATCATCTGGACTGATATCTTCCAATACACCTTCACCCCAATCCAATTGATCTACAAAATCAAAAACCTTTTGTTTACTAAGACC
The DNA here is from genome assembly GCA_049608825.1 of Chitinophagales bacterium. GTDB lineage: Bacteria > Bacteroidota > Bacteroidia > Chitinophagales > UBA2359 > JAUHXA01. Next base: position 2,054 of record JBMYXW010000079.1, on the reverse strand, counting down.
TACTCTTATCAACCTTTCTACTGAAATATCATCGGCATTGATAGAAATACTGTTTAGTTTGAAATCATCTACCGAGCCAAAATCAAAAAGCAGTCCCAGTTCCTCATATATCAAAGTATTGGTAGTGCTACCATCCTCATGTGTTTCTTGTTCGGTATCGTCAGGCTGTCCCAATGAATTTACAATATCGGACGAAATCATACCAAACTTAATGTCCCCGATACCTATGCCGAGTTTTACTCTCCTAGTCATTTTTTATGGATTGTTTAATTTTATTATGATTGAATAAATAAAAATACAAGATATGAAGAAAGCGTTCAATTTAAAGAACAAAAGGTAAAATAATCACTTAAAATTTTCAAATACTTGCTAACTAATTATTTTGGTAAATAGATGTGAAAAGTTGTGCCTTTGTCGACTTCGCTTTCAACTTCAATACGACCGCCCATGCTCTCTATATGCGATTTTACGAGGTGAAGCCCCAAGCCTTTTCCTTCGATTTGTGGATGAAAACGAGTATAAAGCCCAAACAAATTGTCTTTATTTAGGTCTAAGTCTATTCCCATCCCATTGTCAATGATACTGATGTGAACAGTGTCCTGTTGGAGAAGGCGGGTATGTATATCAATTGTTAAATCTCTTTTTGGAGAACGATATTTGAGTGCATTGCTGATTAGATTGTACAGAATGCTTTGAATATAGCTCCTTATCGAAAAAATAGTCTCTATCTCAAGATGCTGATGGATTTGTGTATTTTTAGCTTGAATCTGTGTTTTTAGATTTTGTTGGATTTGATGCAAAATTTCGAGAAAGGCAATTGTTTCTTTTGGAGGTTTTGCCTTGTTTTTAGCTGCAATGACTCGACTCAAATCCCTAAGCATCGTGTCCATATTGGTGGAAACTTCTTTGAATCCATCTATGACTATTTGATTCACAGGATCCTCTAAATTTTCGTCGTTGTAGAGTTCTAATAAGCCCAACAAATTAGAAACAGGTTCTCTTAAATTGTGGGAAGTAATGTAGGTAAATTGTTGTAAATCTTTATTCTGACGAGCCAGACTTTCATTGAGTGTTTGTTGTTGTTTTCCTTGAAGAATAAGCGTATTGTAGAGGTGAGCATTGTCCAGTGCAATAGAAATTTGAGCCGCCAAGACTTTCATTACATTCAGTCGGTCTCTCGAAAAAATATTGGAGGTCAAGTTGTTTTCAAAATACAATAAGCTCGTGATTTTCTTCTTATGAAGAATAGGAAGACAAAAGACAGACAATACTTTGTTGGTGGTAAGGTAAACATCTTTTTTAAAGCGTTCTTCTTGTTGAGCATTGTCCAGTATCAAAGGTTCTTGGGTTCGCATTACATAGTTCACAATGGTATGCGAAATTTCGTCCTCTAATTGCTTCAATGGAATAGATGATAAAAATTCAACGTTCTTTTCTTCTTTATTTAAGTTAGATGCCCTTATTTTCGCTTCCGCACTGATTCTTTTATTGTTCACCAACATCAAATAAGCCTTTTGAGCACCCGTTGTTTCGAGAGAATGAGTCAGTATTTTTTCAATTAATCGAGGCAGTACAATTTCGCTCAACAACTTCTGTGAAATATCCAATAAACCATAAGTATCTAATAAATAATTGCTCGTAGAACTATAACTATGGCTACGATTGTGACTTTGGCTTTGGCTTAAAGAGGAGAGACTGTAAGAACTCGTAGTTGTAGGCGAATAAACTATGCGTGCAAGAAATTCTGGGTAATCATTTATCAAACGTTCTACTTTTGATATTGCTCCCCAT
>JBMYXW010000079.1:0-253 GCA_049608825.1 Chitinophagales bacterium | reverse complement strand
GCCAAATCTTCCTCTTTTTGAGACAAATAATACTTTCCTAAAAGCTCATTGCCGATGGCTTCAAAACTAACAAATCCATTTTGTTTGGCAGTCGAAATCGCTTCTTTGTAATGTCTCAAAGCTTTTTTAGGATTGCGAGTCACTACCCGATGATATTCTGCTTCAATAATATGCCAGCGATGTTCGTGATTTATTGGAGCATATTTTTTCCAGATTCGTACCTTTTTCTGTATGGTTTTTATGTGTGTCAAAG
>JBMYXW010000078.1:0-9060 GCA_049608825.1 Chitinophagales bacterium | reverse complement strand
CCCACCATCATAATCTCCCTGTCTGAAAGAAGGTGTAATAACATTGCGAATAATTCGACTGCTTTTGGCATCGGTAAGGTAAGGCTCTAATCCATACCCTACTTCAATTCTCATTTTTCTATCCAACACAGATACAAGGAGTAATACACCATTGTCGTTGTTCTTTGTGCCTAATTTCCATGTTGTGGCTACTTTTTCGGAATACCCTTCAAGAAATTCATCTTCCAATGAGCCAATGGTCAATACGACAATTTGATTGGAAGTAGAATCTTCGTGAATTTTCAATATTCGCTCCAATTGTTGTTCCGCAGCATCTGACAAAACATTGCCGTAGTCATTGACCCGACTAGAAAGGTAAGGTACTTCTTTAGCAATCAATTGTAGGCTGCTTAGAAAGAGTAAAACAACAACAAAATAGGAGAAAAAGTAGGATTTGGTTTTCATGCTTTTCATTCAAGTATAAGGAATCTCAGTGTGTATTTGTTTGCAGTCGTAAAAATAACTCCAAAAGGAGGGCAAAAAGTTCAAATCATGCTATTGCCCATCCAATTCATCTATTTTACTTCGAGTCTCTTCCATTTTTTTCTTCAAAAAATGCTCTGCCCCCAAAATCATTCCCAAACCAAACAGATTCAAAGGGATATACAATAACAATGTCCATCGAACCCATACCGTTTCCCAAAGAAAATAATAAACTGCTATCATGATAAGAGTTCTAACGGCATAAGCTATTAGTTTTTTCTTTTTGTAAGCAGAAGTCAAAATCTCTGATGCTTCAATTTCCTTCAATTCTCTTTCAAATGATTCTTTCGTTGTATTGTTTGACATGATTTTGCATTTTTTTGAAGTGGTGCAACAATAATAAAACCTTAAAGCTACATAATTATAGGCAACATTTTTGGGCTATAAAACGTTCTAATGTTAAATTAATGTTACTAAAACATTGCTTAATAGTTAAAAAATAGTTACCTTTGTTCTATTAAAGAAATAAAGAGCATTTTTCTATAACAACACACTCACTCTTAGTAGTAGGAAAAAGTATTTATTTATTTTAAAAAATTAATGTTATGTCACAGATATTATTTAAAGAAAAACAAACCTATACGAAAAGTAAAGTCATTTTATTAGCCGCAATTACTTTGCTGGCAAGTGCTTTTTTTATTCAATTAGCTATTCAAACTCCTTACGACAAAACAGCTGTCATGCTTGGAGGATTGATATGTGTGGGATATTTGGCAGGTATCACCTTCTACTTGTGGAGGCTGCAATTGAAAACGGTTATTGACAGTAAGAAGATTAAATTCCAATATTCGCCTTTACACGCTAAAAAACAAACCATCAAGACCAAAGAGATTGAAGATTATAAAGTCGTCAAAACACCTCTTTTGGCAAAATTAAGTGGTTGGGATGTTCAGTTCAATACGAGAGAGCAAGTTTACAGCCTTTCGGGAAGAACGGGCTTAGAGTTGACACTAAAGGATGGAAAACATATTTTTATTGGTACGAAAAAGCCTATGGTCTTGAAAAATGCTTTGGACAAGGTGTTTGGGGTATCTAAATTGGAGGTAGCGTAGTCCATTATTGAAGGCTTCAAAATAAAAAGCTCCAAGATTTACGGTTGTAAGTCTTGGCGTTTTTTTTGATTTAGTCAGTAACCACTGAAGTCTTGCGTTTTTGGTGCAAGACTTTATCATACTGCCTGCATCAGCTTAGGATTTAGGATTACATGATTTTTGATTTTAGAGTTTTGATATTTAAACATCACAAATCATGTAATCGTAATTCGCAAATCTATCAGTGATGAGCCTTCAATATTTTAGGTGATGGCTGGGCCAGATTATGAATGTCAATAAAATTATTTCCTGATTTAGACTTTTACTCAGCCTCTTTCGTTTTCAAAATCAAAAAATGGTCGTCCATCACATTCGCAGTCTTCAAACCCAAATACCCTTCTGCCAAAGTGCCTATTTTTGAAGTATAAGTATGATCATTTGTAAAATAAAACTCGTTTTCACCTACGGCAACAATGTCATTGGGGTTTATCATCATGTCCTCCTTCAATGTCTCCAAGTGTGTCAAACTATCTCCTCGAAGGTGAAATATCTCAATGCTGTGTTTGCCTTCTACATGGTTGATAACCCAGAGTTTGTAATTCACTGAATCCAATTGTAGTAGTGAAATACCATGTGGAAAAAAAGGTTTTTTATGATATTTGGGTTGAACTCCAATGGAGTTCTGTGATTACTTTCTTCATTTTTCTACAAATATTCAAGCCCTACGGACTTGTCAAAACAATAATTCCTTTCTATAGACGATTCATGTTCTAAGCTCGCATAATTAAAACCACAAACAAAGTTTTAGTAAATTCACCCCCAAAACAAGCAATATGCAAACAAGCACCAAACAACTCTCTCTTCGCAATTATGTAGGCTTCGGTCTTGGTGATTATGCCTTCAATCTCTACTTTCAAGGCGCAACCCTTTTTCTACTCTATTTCTATACCGACATCTTGGGTATTGAAGCCGCAACTGCGGGAACTATCTTTTTGATAGCTACAATCTGGGATGCCATCACTGATCCTTTGATGGGTTATTTTGCAGGCAAAACCCAAACACGTTGGGGCCGATACCGTCCCTATTTGCTCCTTGCGCCTATTCCTTTGGGTTTGTCTTATGTGTTTATGTTTTACCAAGTTAGTTATACAGGTACAGCCCTAATTGTTTGGGCAGTTGCCCTCCAAATCCTCTTTCGCACCTTTTTCACACTCGGCAACATTCCCTATTCCTCGCTTTCCTCCGAAATGACTTTCGATTCTCAAGCTCGTAGTAAATTGGCTGCTTATAGAATGTTTTTGGGTTATGCAGGAGCTATGACTGTTTCGGTTTTTACGGGTTCGTTGATGACTGCAATGGGGTGGCTACCCACCGAAAATGGTTATTTTTATGTTGGAATTGTGTTTGCCATTTTAGCCGCCTTATTGTTTGTCGTTTGTTTCCGAAATACTTTTGAATTGCCACCCAAACCAAGCGCACAAAACATTTCGGTCAAAGATAGTCTGAAAATGTTGCAGCACAATCGTCCTTTTTGGCAAATCTGCATTTTCATTATGTTTGGTATGGCAGGTGTGGTGATTTTCTATCAATCTTTGAGCTACTATTTCAAATATAATCTGCAAAATGAAGCTGCTTTGGGGCAGGGAATGTTGTATTTGTTCACTTGTTTGATGCTTTCCTTGCCGATTTGGTTGCAGTTGAGTGCAAAAATAGGCAAGCGGAATACTTTGTTGGTGGGCTGTGCGGTGATTCTTTTGGGAAGCCTTAACTTTCATTTCAATCCTTTGGCACGAACACAAATCTATTGGGTCTATTTTCATATATCTGTTATTGGTACAGGCATTGGTTGTGCCGCCTTTTCGTTTTGGGCAATGTTGCCTGATACAGTTGAATATGGTGAATGGAAAAGTGGCGTTCGTGCGGAGGCGATTTTGTTTGGCTTGGGTTTGTTCTTTTTAAAATTGTCTTTGGGCTTGGGTTCTTTTATTTTGGGTTTGCTTTTGGAGTTCATTGCGTATGTGCCAAATGTTGGTCAATCGGTTGAAACTTTAGAGGGTATTCATGCCGTTACTACTTTGGGGCTTGGAATGAGTGGGCTTGGGATTGTGGTGACGATGTGGTTTTATCCTTTGACGAGTGAACTTCATGGGCGAATATTGGAAGAATTGAAGTAATGGAGTGATGCTCACTGTAGGGATTGTTTTTGGTAGGAAAAAAACAAAATGGACAGCTATCTTTACAGAAAAAAACATGAAATTTAACCAAGCCTAATTTCATGCCTTTAAACTTTGAAAATCAATAAATAAACACAATGCCTATCAACTACAAACAAGGAAATATCTTTGTAGAAACAACAGATGCGCTCGTTAATCCTGTAAACACGGTTGGGGTGATGGGAAAAGGGTTGGCTCTGCAATTCAAGAAACGCTACCCACTCAATTTTCAACTTTATCGAAAGGCTTACCAAATGGGAGGGTTGAAGGTGGGTAAAATGTTGATTACCGAAATAGAAGGAAGTCATTGAAGCCTACAATATCCCCTCTATTGCTCTGCCTGCTTTGGGCTGTGGTTGGGGTGGTTTGGATTGGGAGGAGGTGAAGGTGCTGATTGAAGAAAAACTGGGTGTAATGGGAGAAGAAGTGGAGGTGGTGGTTTTTGAACCGAAATAAAAATGAGGAATTGAGTTTATGCTGAAAACAAAAAAACCTTACAAGTTATTAACTTATAAGGTTTTATGTTTTCTTGTAGTGGTGTGGGGCGGGCTTGAACCGCCGACACATGGATTTTCAGTCCATTGCTCTACCAACTGAGCTACCGCACCATCCGTTAAGAGATTGCAAAGATAATGGGTTTTTTATTATTTGCAATATTAAATTGATTTTTTCCGTATTTTTTTTCAAATCCTAACCATAGAACCTCCATTGCCGTAAAAAAGTTCCTATTCACTCAGTTTTGAATTTGTACTTTGAGGTTGAATTTGAATTTTCCTTAGTTTATCATATCTCCTCTCAACTTTCTGAATCGCTTTCGTGCTTCAATGATAAACAAGCTACCAGGTTGATCCAACAAGATTTTTTGGTAATATTCCATTGCCTTCTCTTTTTGGTCGAGGTGATTCTCATAGATATCGGCGAGGGTAAAGAGCGCATTGTCCGCCAAAATATCCGTTCCGAAATCTTCCAGCACCTTCTCCAAATACACTACTGCTTCATCGTATTCTCGTTTTTTCGTATGTACCCTTGCTCGTGCAAACAATACATCATCTGCCAAAGCATGACCTCGAAAAACTTGGTCAATCGAATCCAAAGTGACAAAAGCTTCATCTTGTTTGTTTTGAAGAATCAACAAATCCGCTCGTGCAAACATTTCCATTGCCACGGTTGAAGTATCCAAACCCATATTGTCGGTAATAAAAACGGACAATTCCAAAGCATCATTGGCAATCAACTCAGACGTTGAAGCCTTCAAAACATTTAGCTGCGACTGAGACCATTGAAAATCACCATTGTAGTAGCTCAATTTGGCATTTTTGAAGCGAGCCACTTCTCCCATGTGGTCCTCTTTGTAGGCTTTATCGACCTGTGCATACGAAAGGGTAGCTTCCCAAATATCGTTTTGCATCAAATAATAATCTCCCAAATCCAATTTAGACTCCGCTTTCAAGCGTTTTTCAGCCGCCGACATATTCACAATCCCTTCTGCTATTTTCACCGCCTCATCCAAGTCGTTTACATAGTAAGCGTACAAATGCGCCAAGTCCCGCATCGTGCGAGTCGTAGTCGGATTGCGTCCATATTTATCCAAAAAATTGTGGTAATCTTTGCGGAGACTTTCAATGTCTTCCGAAGTATAATTGTTGGTTTCTGTCACCTTGCTTTTTCTTGCCTTCAAAAGCTCAATTTTAGCAAGCGTTTGCATCGGACTCAAGCTCTCCTTGTCAATCACATATTGATACCCTTCAATTGCGGCATCGTAATCTTTCTCCTTAATCGCCATTCTTGACAGGCTCATTACCCTATCACCATCCTCTTCAAATCGACGATCCAAAGCCTTGGCTTGAATCAGTGCCGACTCAAAATCCTTTTGCTGAATAAAAGCCCAAGTCAACAATTCTGGATAAACCACCTCATTCGGAGTTCCTTGAATCCGTTCATACAGTTGTGTCTGCAATTCCTCCATATAAGCCTCTTGCTTGATGATTTTTTGAAGCGAAGATTGAACCGTTTGTATATTATTGGCTCTCGTTACGGCATAGTCCAAATAGCAATCTATCACCTTGTCGTACTCTCCTTTTCGAGCATACAATCGAGCCAAAGTAGTGGCGTAAGCCTTGTCGTCACCCTTCAGTTTTCGCCCCTTCAACAATACTGCTATTGCATAATCCTGTTCATCTGCCTTTGAAAAAACATTGGACAATTGTGCCACTGTTTGAACCGTGACTACCGAAACAGCCTTGTCAAATTGTGTCTTTGCCTGTTCTTCCAGTTCTTTGTGGCGGTACAAAATGCCCAAATCTACATACAAACCAGGGTTGTTTTTGTAGCGTTTTTGGCGTTTTTTGATGACCTTTTCAGCCGTTTCATAATCCTTCAACTCCAACAAGCACTTGTAATAATTGCGGTAATATCCTTCACTATTGCTGGATTTATACAGTTTTTCGTACAAGACAGCAGCTTTGTCATACTCCCCACTCTTGTAATATTCAAGTGCCAGTCGATAGTCCTGATTGTTTCGTTGGGCATGAACACTTAGGCTCGTGAGCAGTAGCCATACAGCCATAAAAATAATGCGATTCATATAGTTTGAACATTTATTTGGTCATTGCAGCAAATTAGCAATGATATTTTTGATTTTGTCTTAACGAATGTTAAAAATAGTATCTACTGAAGAAATGTAGATTCGTCTTGATAAACAATCTAAAGGGGCTAAATTGTTCATCTTGTCAACGATATTTGACTCTATATATTTTGGTAGGTAAAAAGTGGTAGGGTTTTAAGGTGGTTTGACTATTGATTATTTCAAAATAACCTTCCGAAAAGTCAACGAAATTCGAGTTTCTATTTTTATTCGCTTTCCTTCAATATTTTAATTACTGGATTTTTCAGATAAAAGTGTTTCAAAAGTAATCATAATTTGATAATTAATAACAACTTATACCTCATACCTCATACCTCATACCTCACTTCCTACTTCCTTCAATAAAATATCCGACTTTCCACCTCGCTTCTCCAACAATCGAATCGTACTGATTTCGATGCCTTTGTCAATCGGCTTCAACATGTCGTACAACGTTAGCGCAATAATCGAAGCCCCGTGCATCGCCTCCACTTCCACGCCCGTTTTGTAAACCGTCTTGACTTCAATACAAATAAAAATTTGAAATCCTTCAATGCGGTAAGTCACCTGAGCCCACTCAATCGGCAAAGGATGACAATCGGGAATCAATTCCGCCGTTTTTTTGACTCCAAACAAACCTGCAATCCTTCCTGCCTCCAAAACATCCCCTTTCGGAACGGTTTTATTTTCAATCGCTTCAATCGTTTCCGCCTTACTCACCTTCACAATCGCCTCAGCTTTGGCATATCGAAGAGTCGGTTTTTTGTGTGTAATATCTACCATCTAATTTTATTTGTTAGGAATCGGATACCTCCAAGGTATCCGATTCCTTGATTCAAGCATTCACCCAAAGATAGCTATCATCCTCATAAAATTCCTGTTTCCAAACAGGAGCTTTTTCCTTGATCAATTCCACCGTTTGCTGCAAAGCCTCAAAAGCCGCTTTTCGGTGTTTCGACTGCACATAGACCAACATTGAAGCCTCTCCAACTTTGACCATTCCCACAGAGTGTAAAATCACCAATTTGAGAATGCCATATTGCTGCAATATTTCATCATGGATTTCTTGGAAAACCTTATTTGCCATTGGAGTGTAGGCGGTATAATCAATGCTCACCACTTTTTGATTTTCCGATTTGTCGGCTCGAATAATGCCTAAGAAAAACGTCTCCGAACCAATGTCGAAGTGAGTTCTTGCGCTGCTGATTTTTTGGAGGATGTCGAGAGGGATGGGTCCCTGAGTGATGAATGTCATAATGCGGTTTTAAAGTAGGACGGAATTCATTCCGTCCAAACACCCACAAAGATACGCCGAAAATAGCGCAGTAAAAAAGAAATAGCTCATTAACGGTGGGTTTCGAAACCCACCGTTAATGAGCTATTTGAACTAAAAATCCTCCAATCCATGCCTCCTAACCCACATCTCAAACAAAGGAACAGCCATCCGATACCGATATTCCGCTCCTTCTTCCGTCACCTTCAAAACATAGCGATGCCGCAACATCCGCTTCAATTCGGCTCGGTGTGTAATCGGCTGTTGCTGAATGACCTCCAAAACTGTCTGTTGGGCATGAGGATGGTATTCGGGATGGCAAAATTCCTCTTCCCAGAAAATCGCAATCGGTTTGTATTCAAAATCCAGTATTTTTTCGTTCAAAACCTGCTCCAACTGTTCGGGCTGCAAATTTGGATTGTTGTTTTGATTGGCAAGGGCGACCAACTGCCGACAAATAGACTGCAATAAGGCGGGATGCCCCTGTGTCAATTCGTAAATCCGTGGCGGAATCGAAGGATGGTATTTGATATTAAATTCAGGAATCGGTCGGGTAATCAACTGCAAACTATCGGCTTCGTTCAAAAAATGCACCCGCAAAGTCTCTGCATGGACAAAAAACCGACTCCAATTTGGGTCTTTCAAATCGGACAAAAAAGCCGCTCCAATGAACAAAAACACGATGCGGTTTTGGTGCTGCGAAAAACTCCGCATCGCCCCCAACAACTGTTCTGCCTGTTCGACATCCTTCGAGAATGCCCGATGCAAACTTTCGTATTCGTCAAAAGCCAAAATCAAGCGCACATTTTCGCCCAAAGCCAAACCCTCCATGTAAGCTTGCAATGCCGACCAAACATCCATCCATTTTCCTGTCGGCTGCCAATCAGATGTTTCCTCAATACCCAAACAGTGATTGATTTGTTGACGCAAATCCACCATCCAACGAATCGGCTCATGTCCAACGCCTTGCAAGTCTTGCTGAACGACCTTGAAAACCGATGGGTCTAAAATGCGGGGCAGAAATTTGAGCAAAGAGGTTTTGCCAACTCTGCGTTGTCCTTGCACCAAAAAGAGGGGAATGGTTCGGGCGGTCAATATTTTGGTTGCCAATTCGTCTTTGAGCTGCTGTCGTCCCAAAAACAACTGTTTGTCCACCGCATCATCGGGCTGCAATGCTTCTCCTTCTCGGTAAATATTGGCGGTAATGGGTTCTTCAATATTAAGTTGGGTCTTGATTTCTTCCAATTTCAATTGTGCTTCTTTTTCCCAAAGGTCGAAGAAGGGGAAATAGTAGTGGTTCCACAATGGGCTTTCTACTAAATTGATTTGTTTCCATTCCTCCAATCGTATTATAAAAGCTTCAAAATAGTACTTCTTCAAACTTAGGTTATTTTGCTC
>JBMYXW010000077.1:0-9170 GCA_049608825.1 Chitinophagales bacterium | reverse complement strand
ATGGTTATGTTATATTGGGTTATCAAGATGCTCCACTTCACAAATATGGTTGGATTGGGTCTATAGACTATTGGGGTGTTTATTGTAAGGAGGTGGGTTGTGAAAAAGAAAGCAATATTGTTGGTATTGAAGAATTGTTGAAAAAAACAAAATTTGCAATTCATTCCACTTCTTCAGAAAAAAACGACAAATAGAGTACGACTTACCTCTTAAAGATGAAGATGGAGTTTTCTTTCTGTACAATTTAAGTGGCGAAAAGATTGAGTCCATTCCTTTGAAAGTTAATGAAAAGTTAACTAGCTTTAATACAAGTAATTTGAAAACGGGTATGTACTTGTATTCTGTGTTGTATAAAGGAGCAAGAGTCGCTAACGGAAAAATATTAATTGAGTAAACCTAATTTGACTTTAGCCCTATACTTCAAAAGACAAATCAACACTTATTTTTTTGGCAAAAAATAGCTAAATTTGCCCATAAAAGAACCCATTACAAATTTTTATATGGATAAACTAAAAGCAAAATTTGCAGAAAAGGCATTGCCTTTGGCAAAGGAATTCAAGGCATTTGTAAAAGAAAATGCTGATTTAGTGGTTGGAGAGGTAAAATTAGCCCAAGTTTTTGGCGGCATGCGTGGTGTGAAAAGCTTGGTGACAGAGACTTCGGAGCTGGATGCAAATGAAGGTATTCGGTTTAGAGGTTACTCTATTCCTGAGTTGAAAAAAAGATTGCCGAAAGTAGAGGGAGATACAGAACCTCTTCCAGAGGGCATTTTTTACTTGATGCTGACAGGTGAAATCCCAACTTATGATGAGGTAATGGAGTTGAGTAAAAGCTTGTCGGAGCGTTCGGATGTTCCAGATTATGTTTTTAAGGTCTTGGATACTTTCCCAATAGACACGCATCCTATGACTCAGTTTAGCATTGCTATTTTGAGTATGCAGCCCGAATCCGTTTTTGAAAAACGCTACTCGGAGGGTATCAATAAAAAAGATTATTGGGATCCAATGTATGAGGATTCTTTGAATTTGATTGCCAAATTACCTCACATTGCAGCTTATATCTATCGTCGAAGTTTTCACAATGGAGAGCATATTGCCCCGAACAAAGATTTGGACTGGGCAGGTAATTTTGCACAGATGTTGGGAGTGAGCGATAGCGATGAATTCAAATCCTTGATGCGCTTGTATTTGACGATTCATGCAGATCATGAAGGCGGGAATGCTTCTGCTCATAGTACACACTTGACAGGTTCGACTTTGAGTGATGCGTATTATTCTCTTTCAAGTGGAATCAATGCTTTGGCTGGGCCTTTGCATGGTTTGGCAAATCAAGAGGTGATTAAGTGGATTATGGAAATGACAGAGGAGATTGGCACTTCAACTCCGAGCAAAGAACAGATTGAAGCTCATGTCCGAAGTACTTTGGCGGCAGGGAAAGTTGTTCCTGGCTACGGTCATGCGGTATTGCGTGTACCTGACCCTCGATTTACAGCTCAGATGAATTTTGCCAAAATGTACTTCCCTGATGATGAACTGGTGAATGTGGTTTGGGATATCTTTGATGTTGTTCCTAAGGTATTAGGTGAAAAACCTAAAATCAAAAGCCCTTGGCCGAATGTAGATGCTCATTCGGGTGCTACTTTGATGCACTATGGAATGACCGAATACCGTTTCTACACTGTTTTGTTTGGTGTGTCCAGAGCTTTGGGAGTTTTGGCTTCTCTGTGTTGGAGTAGAGCTTTGGGGCTTTCTATCGAGAGACCAAAATCGGTCAGCACCAATTGGTTAAAGCAGTTTGCGGCACAATCAAAAGAGACAGTGGGATAGTGATTGGTGACTTATACAAGTATGCCCTCTAATTATTAAGATTCAAAATTTAATTCGTGGTTTTGGCAAGTCCGTTAGGGCTTGAATATTTGTAGAAAGAATGAAGAAGGACATTAAAGAACTCCATCGGAGTTCAACCCAAGTTCAATAAGCATATAGTACTGATGTTCAACTCCTAACAGAGTTGGTAATTTTACCTTCAGGCAGTTTCTACAAATATTTCACTCCTAACGGAGTTAACCCCCACTAAAACCACGAATTAAATATCGAAAGTCTATCATTCGATAATACAAAGTATTACCAGTCATTCGATTTTGTAGTATTCGTTAATGATTTAGCCAATCACCAGTTACTAATTTTTTCAAGAAATGAACAAAACCAATCCAGTTGTTGAATTGGTAGATGCAAGTATTTATCAAAAGGATAAGCTTATATTAGAATCAGTTAATCTCAACCTTTATGCAGGTGAATTTGCCTATTTAGTAGGCAGAACAGGTACGGGAAAAACCAGTTTGTTGAAAACATTATATGGTGATTTACCTCTAAAACATGGATGGGGAAAAGTAGCAGGTTTTGATTTGACACAGTTGAACTGGCGGCTTAGCCCCTACCTTCGCAGAAAATTAGGAATCGTTTTTCAAGATTTTCATTTGTTGATGGACAGAAATGTGGAAGACAATCTTCGATTTGCATTGGAGGCTACTGAATGGCGAGACGAACACGAAATTGACAAGCGCATCACAAATGTTTTGGCAAACGTAGATACGAGTCACAAACGTTTTGCGATGCCTTATGAGCTTTCGGGTGGCGAACAGCAGCGAATTGTAATAGCAAGGGCTTTACTAAACGACCCTGTTTTGATTCTTGCTGATGAACCTACTGGAAATTTAGATCCAAAAACATCTGAAGACATTATTGGTTTATTGCAGCTTATCAGCAGAGAAACAGATACAATGGTTTTGGTTGGAACACACGACTTTTATACCATCGAAAGATTTCCTGCTAAGATGTTAACCTGTATTGATAAAAAAATAGTCGAAGGTTATAAAATGTAAGCAACCTAAAAATTTCTAATAACCTTTTGGTTGTTTTGTTGAAGTGAACAAACTATCAAATTTAGTTTTTGTCCTTTTTTGTAAAGGTGCTATATTTGCAGTTTGTTGATAAACCCAACTTTTTTTAAGACAAATCCATGAGTAAAACACATAATATAAACCAAGAACCTGCAAAAATATTCAACAACCCGATTTTGGAGCGAATGACACATACCCATGTGTCTATTCCTATTGGAATTTTTGTTCTCTATTCGGCTGCATTGGTATATTGGGCAGCTACTTATACAAATATAGGACTGGTTGCGATTCCACTTCTATTTGTATCAGGCTTTCTTTTTTTCACATTCGTTGAATATTGGGCACATCGAAAGCTCTACCATATCGAGCCAAGTACTCCCAGAAAAAAACGCATGCAATACATCATGCACGGTGTTCACCATGATCACCCCAAAGACAAAACACGGTTGGCGATGCCTCCATTGGCAAGTATTGTATTGGCTACTGTCTTTCATGGTTTGTTTTATTTGGTACTGAATCAATACGCCTTCTCTTTTTCGGGTGGTTTTTTGGTAGGTTACGCCTTCTATCTTTTGGTTCATTATTCTGTTCATGCTTATCGCCCTCCAAAAAGTAAATTGAACATTTTTTGGAGACATCACGCCTTGCATCACTACAAATATCCCGAATTAGCATTTGGCGTATCTTCTCCTCTTTGGGATTTGGTGTTTAGAACGATGCCTCCAACTGAAAAATAATTTTATAGCTAATCAATCCAAACAGCCTTTTGAAAACTACTTCAAAAGGCTGTTTTGCTATATTGACACACTAAAAAGTACCTATGCAATTTTGAATGGTGAATGATAAATTTTGAATAAGTTAAACATCAATTATTTACCAAATATTTGATGTTAGAATATTTGTGTTTGGTCACTTAACTTCTTCAATATGATTCTTTATTTTGTATTTTTGCTTAGTACAATTGTATTCCTCATCCACCCTCCATAAGGTTTTCGTCTCATGAACAAATCTAACATTTATTCTTCAATCGCTTCCGCTCCCCTATTCTTATTTTCAATTATCGTTTGCTTGCTTTTGACAGAATGTAAATCCAAGCCTTCACCTGTCTCTCCAACAGAAACAGGTGAGGATTACCTTACATTCGCTCAGATGTTGGCAGATAGTTTGGATAGCAGCAATGCGGGTTTCTTCAATGCACATTTTGATGTCGATAGCATTGCTAGCAGTATTTTGGAGAGCATTCATGGACCCAAAATCACCAAAGAAGGCTTCAAAAAGGGCGTGACCGATCATTTAGATGTAGGTATGAACATCGTCAGTGCGATGGGCATGGATGGTCACTGCAAACTATTGAAGCTCACAAAAGATTCGATTCCAAAAGCACTCTATAGAATTGTATCACAAGGTGGAGTCAATTATTTCGAAATTTTTCTTCAAAAGAACAAAAAGGATTCTATTCAAATCATTGATTACTATCCTTATGCTGTCGGACAACAATTCAGCAACACCCTCCGCAGAATTTACCTCTCGTCACTCTCTGACCTTAGAGATTCTATCAAAATGGACAGCCTTTCACAACCTGATAGTATCTATATCGCCAACATTCCTACATTAGATAATATAGGCAGTCTCTTTGAAGAAGGTGAATACAATGAAGCATTGGGTTTGATTGACAGTTTCCCCTCTGCTATTCGAGAAGACAAGATGATTCAAATAACGAAGCTAAACATTGCCTTCAATGAAGGGGGTGAAATGTATCTACAAACCGTCAAAGAATTCAAGGAAAAATATCCCGAAGACCCACTTATTGAAGTAATTCTGCTGGATTTTGCCTTTGCCCAACAAGAACATACACAGGCATTGACTATTTTGGATAGCTTAGATAAAAAGATTGGGGGGGATGCTTATTTGAAGGTCATGAAAGCAACTATATATGAGGATTTGAAGAAAACCGATGTTGCAGTGAATTTATTACAAGAAGCGATTTCAGCCGAATCAACAATGGAAGAACCTTACTGGAAAATTATTGCATTATACATGGAGCTAAAAAAGTATGATAAAGTTGTTGCTTTGTTTCCACAAATGAAAGAGCTATTTGACATCAATCCTGCCGAGTTTTTGGTGTACGATGGCTATGATGAATTTTGGAAATCCGAAGCTTTTCGGAAATGGGATTTGTCCAATCCTATTGATAGTCTCAAGCTGAATTTATAACGAAATCAAATAATTCTTTTTTTTATTTTTTTAGATTTAAAGCGTAACCTTTCCCAAACAGCCTCGTATCATAAAATACAAATGTCATGTTTTTGTAAAATTTGATATTAAAAAAAACAGCCCACCTTTCATTTCTCATTACCTATAAGCCCTTTCTGAATTACTAATAAATATCTTTAGTATTTATTTATTTATAATAGCACAAAAAATCTTTCCCGATAGTTTAATTCTAAATTAAGCTACGTATTTTTATGTGCGCTATTTTATCACCCGAAATTTTTTATAGCCATGACAAAGTATTACCTAGCACCTATTGTAGGTTGGCTGATGTGTTTTAGCATAATGTTAAACAGTCAACCTCCTTCAAAATTGTATTCCTCAAGTGACTACAATTTTAGTAAGTCTCAATTATTGATCAAAGTAAGAAAGGGATTTGATTTTGAAATCGATGATGATATTTCCAAGACCTTAGACATCCAAAAAATGCTGTTTGAAATGCATAAATTGGTTAGAAGTTCAGGTATTATTTCTGTAAAAAAACCCGCACTTCAATATATGTCTAGCAATTCCAACATTTATATTTTGGAATTTGATGCAATAAACAACGTTAGTGTTTTGATTCAAGATTTGCAGGACTTGTATTTCATCGATTATGCCCAAAAAGTTCCCATCCCTTAGTTAGATAAACTAAAATGTTAAATTAGGCATTCTTGAAATTTAATTCACTCGCTTACAAAGTGCTGTTTGCATTTGCATTTGAGTTTTTAATTTGAATTTGCCTTCGTTATTTCTTCAAAAGTACAATCTCAATTCTTCTATTCTTAGCTTTTGCAGCTTTCGAGCTCTTTCTTTCTTCAGGTTTGTATTCTCCATGTGTTGTCGCCGATAAGTATTGAGGGTCAATGCCTTTAGAAACAAAATACTCTACCACCGCTAAGGCTCTCGCCGCACCCAACTCCCAATTTGTATCAAACTGACGGTTCTTTTTACCCACAGGGTCAGTATCTGTATGCCCTTCTACTTGTACAAGGTTGTACTTGCCGCTGACCAAAGAATCCTTAATCATTTTCACATATTCATCTAAGGTAGCTTGAAATTTGCCTTCAATCTTATTTTGACCAGACTTGAAGAATACCTTGCCACGCAATTCGTTGGGTATGATTATTTTGGTTATTTTTCGTTTTTCCAATTCTTGTATCAACTCCATGTTGGAGGAACTGAGGGAATCTATCAGTAGATAATTAGAAGCACTGAGTGAATCGGACTGTTCCTTCATTTTGAGGTATTCTTGCTCCAAACTATTGAGGTAGATGATTCGCCTTTCGTCGGCAGTTTGCAAAGAATCTTTTTGTTGAGATAAGACACTGATATCGTAGTCTTGATCACGCAAATCTATCAAGAAGATAGCAGCTACCAATATGAAAATCAATGCCAAAGCTGCCATTATATCCAAAAGTCCAATGGGACCTATGCCTTCATCGCTTTCAAAATTTATCATAGGAATCGCTGAAAATTAATATTTGTTGAAAAATATAGTACGCCCTTCAAAATAGCTCAACCCAACATAACCTGGTGAGTTTTGAGTTTTGAGTTTTGAGTTTGTACTTTGAACTTGAGTTTGAAGTTCCTTTACTTAGCTGCTCGCTCCAAATCTCTTATCAGTTTGTTTAGGCTGATATTGATTTGAACAAATAATTCTTCAAACATTTTTTCTCGTGCGCCAATGTAACTGGACAAGTTTTCTTGGGAATTATTGATTTGTGTACCAATGCGCTGCATTGTTTGACCATTTTTAGCATAGTCTTCCGAAAGCTCCGAATAAGTACGACTCTGTTGTTGAAGATTCCCATTCAAATGAAGTACACTTTCCTTAATATGTTGGAGTTCTTTGGTGAAAGACTCTACTCGATGCTCAAAACCTGAAGCATTGTTGTCCAAACTTTGAACGGCAGATTGAAGGTTGGTAACTAAGTCTAAGACATTGCCTTGACTGCTGTACAAACGAGCCGTTGAGTCCTTCAATAATTCAGCCGCCTCCTGCAATTTTGAAGTAGCTTGTCGCATGGTTTCTGGCAAAATCTTTTCAATACTATCCACCATTGCTTCGTGCATCGAAAAACTTTGTTCTTTGCGGTAATAAGGTAAAATTCGGAGCATAGAAACTTCCTCCAATCGGGTGATAAGGCTGTGTTGAAAATTTCTGACCGACAACAGCATGAAACCCAATATCAAAGAAGATATAACACCTACAATACTCGTTCCCAATGCCTTATCCAATCCTCCAATAATGGCCGAAATATCGTTATACGAAGCCGATGGGCCTCCTCCAGGACTTCCCTTCAAAGCACTTTCAAAGCCTTGTGCCGACTGTATGATGCCCAAAAACGTTCCCAAAAGTCCTACAAATATCATCGAATTGGCAATGAATCGAATCATATTGCCCGATACTTTGAAGCGTTCTTCTAAGAGCTTAGACATCTGCTGTTCTTTGATTTCGGCATGAAGCATTGCCAAAGAAGCGACTTTGGTAATTCGGTCTTTCACCCAACTTTCGGGCAGTGAATTTCTTACATTTTCTAAATCTTCCTTTGAAACAATTGTAGAAGTTTCTACTGTATCTAAGGCATTGGATTCTGTTCCCAACCCTGCCAGTAATGCTAACAACATAATTGTAGCGACCAAAAACAAGGAGGAAATCAATACACTGATATGAATATTATTAGGCGAATAGATGAAGCCAGCCAAGTATAAAATAGCTGAACTGGCGATATACATCAATACACCAAGCAGCAAAATAGAGTATGCAGAGAATTTTGAATTCATGCTTTAAGTGTGTTTGTTAGTTAAACGATTGTGGGGTGAAATAAACCAATTGAAGGTTAAAATATTTTGGGAGGACAACTTCAATAACAAATAAAAATTAAAGTAGATTCTTTTTTTAATTGTTACTGAAGCTGCAATATAAACGAAATTAATTGTTTTACACAAAAAAATCGGGCATCAATTTTTGACTTGGATCGACAGCATACTTTGAAAAATCTGTGACTCCCTCTGCCTTCAATACTTCCTCGTCAATGAAAAAATTGCCTGTACACTCACGGCTGTTTCGTTGAAGAATATGGTAAGCTGCGTCCGACATAATATCAGGAGTTCGAGATTGTTTTACAATTTGGTCTCCTCCCAACAAATTTTGAACCGCAGCCGTTGCAATTGCAGTAAGCGGCCAAAGTCCATTTACTGCCACACCTCGTTTTTTGAATTCCCCTGCCATTCCCAATACACACATACTCATTCCAAATTTAGACATCGTATAGGCAACATGAGGTGCAAACCAACGGGTTTCCATATTCAAAGGTGGTGACAAGTTGAGAATGTGTGGATTGTCCGACTTCAATAAATGGGGCAAGCATTTTTGGGAGGTCAAAAAAGTCCCTCTAACATTCACAGAGTGCATCAAATCAAAACGCTTCATAGGAGTCTGCAAAGTTCCAGTTAGCATAATCGCACTTGCATTATTGACCAAAATATCAATTCCGCCAAAAGTCTCAACCGCTTTATCCACAGCAGCTTGCACTTTTTCTTCAGAGCGAACATCCACTATCAGCGGCAAAGCCTTCCCTCCTACTGCTTCCATTTCTTCGGCAGCCGTATAAATCGTACCCGACAATTTGGGATGTGGTTCGGCAGTTTTTGCAGCAATCACCACATTTGCCCCCTCTTTTGCCAATCTCAATCCGATTGCTTTCCCTATTCCTCTACTTGCTCCTGTAATAAAAACTGTTTTCCCTTTGAAAGTCATTATATATATTTTTTTCTTGTGAACTCCAAAATACCTTGGACGAAAGAATTGAGAAGTGGGGGCGAAATACAAAAAACTGAAAATCAAGCGTTTATTCTTTTAATTACATTCATATAACCTATTCATTATCAAATAATTAAAATCTCGCTTCTCGCCTCCCTGCTCCTCCGTCCAAAGTCTAAAATACTCTACCGTAAAAATAGATAATCCCAAATCAAAAATAGCCTATAAATCTCTATGTTGTGACAAAAATTCGCT
>JBMYXW010000076.1:0-9171 GCA_049608825.1 Chitinophagales bacterium | reverse complement strand
GAAGGCTTAGAAAACCTCACCCAATTACAATCTTTAGAACTTATCAGCAATTCCCTCACAAAAATCGAAGGTTTGGAAAACCTCATCCAATTACAATATTTAGACCTTGGTGGAAATTCCATCGTAAAAATTGAAGGCTTAGAAAACCTCACCCAACTACAATTGTTATCCCTTATAACAAATGAAAGTATTGATTTAAAGGAGGTAGAACAATTGAGAAAGGCATTGCCGAATTGTGAGATTGAGTTTTATGAATGATGTGTTTAGGCTGGATTGAAGGGGAGAGTATGGTTGTTCATAAGTCGGCAATCCCCCTGTTTTGAACAGGAACTTTTAGATGAAAAGGAACTTGCTTGTAGGGCATTGAACAAGAAGGTTTAATAAAAAGGAAGCTTGTACAGTGTGGATAGAACTATCTGAAAACGTTTGCGACACCCAACAAGGTCACAAACGTTTGAAGCGGGCTTAATCAAACAAATCATCCATCGTCACCTCATTCCTCACCAACAAATTAGCATACTTATTTTTCTCCACACCATAAGTTGTAATCATGGTCAAGAAGACAGATTTTTTGGTTTTGGTGACGGTTTTGAAAGTCGCAATTTTCGAACGCAGTTTTTCGGAATAGCTTTTATCTATCGAAAAACTGTCCAAGGAAAACTTGCATTCACAGAGATTGATGACTTGGTCTCGTCGGTCAATCAACAAATCTATTTGAGCAGCCTTTTGGCTCGTTTTGCCTCTCCATGCCACATTGTGGGATTGAATACCACTGATACCCAATGCTTTTTTGACTTGCCAAACATGATCCAAACAAATTTGCTCAAAGGCAAATCCTTGCCAAGTTCGTTGAACAGGATGGTCAATCAAATTGAGCCAAGCATCTCTACCGTGGTATTTGCCATCTTTGATAAAACGAAAATAAAAGGCAGTGTAATAATCCGATAATCGGTAGAGCGTGTTTTTCTTTTTGTGGTCGAGTGAGGTATAGGAACAGATAAAACCACTTTCCTCCAAATCTGTCAATACTTTGGTCAGCGTGCCGCCCGATGAAATGCCCGATTGTTTGATAATTTCGGTTCTTTGCAAGCCTTCATTTTTGGTAGAAAGCACCTCTACGATTTTTTCATAGATTTCATATTTCCGAAAAAGAGAACGGTAGAGATTGAAAAATTCATTTTTTAGCAAGCCTGCTTTGTCAAAAAGCAATTCTTGAATGTTTTGGGGCGTGCTTAAATGCGGCTGAACGGCATCCAAATAGTAGGGGATTCCTCCCAATACCATGTAGAGTTGAATGATTTGGTAGCGTTCTAAGTCGCAATTTTTGGAAGCCAACATCGCTTCTGTTTCTTGCAAATTGAAGGGTTCTAACTTTATTTTTTGGGTGATTCGGTTGTGAAGCCCACCACTGTTGTTGATTAAAATATTGACTATCCATGAAGCGGCTGAACCGCAAACAATCAGCAAGACATCTTTTCGGTTGGTCGCCCAACTGTTCCAAAAATGCTCCAAGCCCATCATAAAATCAGAACTAAGTGTATCAAACCACGGAAGTTCATCAAAAAACAGGACAATTTTTTCGCCTGTCTGTTTGCTATCTAAATGTTCCATCAGGCGTTGGAAAGCGACCAACCAATTTGCAGAAGCCTTTTCATAGACGAGGTGAGATTGTTTGCGTAAGGTGGCATCAAAATTAAACAGTTGCTGTTGGGTATTTGCATTGGCTAATCCCGAAATCTGAAAATCAAAGGTATAATGGAAGTACTCTCGAATGAGAAAGGTTTTACCAACTCTTCTACGACCATAGACCGCCAAAAATTCAGATTTTTTACTTTGGAGAACCCTCTCCAACTTTTCTATCTCCTTCTTTCTACCTATGATGTCGTTTTTGCCCTTGTTCATATCAGCCAATTTTAGGGTAAAAATAACATTTCTGGCTGACAGATTAAAATTTTGCAGCCAAAAATGTATTTTTTGACTTAGTTTTGGCTGATTGTTGTTGCCAAGCCCTATAGATATTGAGCGAACCTTTGAAATGGAATCTAAACAAAAAAATCCCCAAACAGTCTAAAACCATTTGGGGATTCTCATCTTATGACCAGTTATCAATCACCAGTCACTATTTACTAAATTATCTTCTTTTCTTTTTCGCTTTAGGAAATTTCTTTCCATCAGGTGAACCCACGCGAATCATGGCACATCGGAAGCCAATCCAACTTGCAGCATTGTCTTCATCCATGAATCGACGAGCACCAGGAGAGAGCCAGTAAGCTACATCTTTCCAAGAACCACCTTTGACCACTCGTGATTTATCGCTAATCAAAGTTGTTGCGTTGGTTTCGTAACCAACAGCAGAATCCTCATCACCATCACGGTAGTTGATTACGTTTGCTTTACGGAAGTTGGTACGGTTGCCAATTTCATCTTCGGTCAATTCTCTGTATTTGATTCGACCCAAGCTATCTTTAGGAGCAATCTTTCCTTCTTCGTCTTTTTCCATCGTTTTGAAAACATTACCACGGAAAGAATTGAAGTCCTGAGCATCCGTTGAAGTCATTGCACGATAAACATCCAAAGTCCATTCACTCACATTACCCGCCATGTTGTACAATCCAAAATCATTTGGGATATAGCTTTTTACAGGAGCTGTAATTTCTGCATTATCGTTTAGTTTTCCAGCGATACCCATGTAGTCACCACGTCCTCTTTTGAAGTTCGCCAAGATGTCACCATGCCATTTGCCATGTTCACCATAACGTACTCCACCACCTTTCCAAGGATATTGTTTACGGTCTGTAAATCTTTCTTCATCTCCTTCTGCAATGATACCCAAAGCAGCATACTCCCACTCAGCCTCAGTTGGTAAGCGATAATCTGGCAATAAAATACCATCATCAAAACGGACAGAGCGAGTCTCAGGGCCATTCGGGTCGTGATTTTTCATTCCTTTGTTTACCACACCTTCATACTGTCCCAAAAGGTAGGTATCTGTAGAAAAGTGTTCTGCTCCATACTGATTGGGGTCTTGATCCAAGATTCCTTCGTCAATCAAGATTTTTTCATTCACACGGTCAGAACGCCATTTACAAAACTCATTTGCTTGTAACCAACTCACGCCTACTACGGGGTAGTTGTTGTAAGCAGGATGACGGAAGTAGTTTTCAACGAAAGGTTCGTTATAAGCCAACTCTTCCAACCAAACCAAAGTATCAGGAACTGCTTTTTGGTACAACTCTGGATAAGTATCTCCAAAAAGTCTTTCCAACCAATACAAATATTCACGGTAGTCAATGTTAGTCACCTCTGATTCGTCCATGTAAAAAGAAGAAACCGTCACACGATGTGGAACCGAGTGATAGTCATACATCACATCTTCTTCAACATTTCCCATTGTGAAAGTACCTCCAGGAACCAATACCAAACCAGGTCCTGTTTTTTGTTCTTTCTCTTCAGCTACATGGAATCCTCCCCATTCAGGGTCATTGTAATCCCAACCTGTGGCGGAAGATCCTTGTTTCTTACTACATGAGTACATTCCCATAATAGCAATAAGTAACACAAATTGTCCAGCAAGTCTAAAAAACCTATTCATCCTTATACCAATTTTTTAAAATGATGATTGATAATATCTCTTAATCGTATTTTATCCAAAAAAGCAAGCAAAAATAACACAAATTTTGATACTCTCTTTTTTTTTTATTTCAACATTTCGGGACATTCTGCGGCTTTCCGCAGTCTATTTTGTCTCGCAGTATCTCCTGTATTTCCAAAGTCAAAAATAATCGAAATTTCATGTGCATTGGCAGGTGTACCAAGATTAGAAATATTGAAATCGTGGCTGTAACCTATCTTGAATATACCCGTTTTGAGCCCCAACAACATTATTAACGCATCTGCATTGGATATAGTATGCCTATATGAAAGTCCTCCAAAAATTGCCCCTCGCCCCATATAAGCTCCGATATTCAACTGATTGAACCTCCCTTGTTGAACCAATAAAACGTTTGGGCTGACATAAAGCGGACTCCGACCCAATGATTTGGATTCTAAGTACAACACATATCCTGCATTAATCGCTACTCTTATAGGTAAGGTATTGTCTTGATCATTTGAGTCAGTAAAAGAAGTTTCGGGTTGGGTGATGTGTTTGGCAGAAATTCCGAAAATAAAATTTTCTGTAAAAGCTGTCATACCCAGCCCCAAATCAAGTTTGGTACTACTTGTGCGAGCAGGTGGGTTTTCTAAAGTTGAAATAATGGGTGCACCCGTTGAAGGATTGATCATGTCTCCAAAAACCAATTCTCCCCAACTAATAGATTGGTTAAAAACTCCAACAGAAAACCCCGCTTTGAGTGTCATTTGACTGTTCAGTTTCAGTTGGTAAGCATACAAAGCACTTGCACCATACGTATTGAACAACCCTTGCCCTGCTTTATCTCCCGTCAACAATAAACCTATGCTGCTGTTTTGTTTCTCAAAATGTTGGTCGTAAGCGAGTGCCAAGGTTACAAAGGCATCTCCAAAATCAGGCATTTGCAAGCGATAGTTTACACCTACTCTTGCGGAGTTGGTAAAGCCAATCATCGCAGGATTGAGGTAAGCAGGAGCTGAATAAAATTGACTAAATTCAGCATCTTGTGCCTTCAAATTGGTGCCTATTGCTGCTAGTGAAATAAGTAAAAAAACTTTATTGAATTTTTTATGTTCAATAAGCCGATTCAAAAGCCTTTTTACCCAATCTAATTTTGTATTTAACTTCAATTTTTACAATGTTTTTATATCCCTAACTTCGTGAAAATCAAAATTCACAAATCATACATCTTAAATCCAAGTCAATATATGTACGGAACTGACGGATTTATGAATTTATAATAAACAGCCTGCCCCGAAACCTCGGAAATCTTCGATTTCTGATTTCAACTAAAAAGCCGTTCTGTCTTATTTAAAACAAAAATTTCGACCACTTTCAATTACTTTTGACAAAAACCAACGTTTTACAAGAAAGAATCGTTATTGCTTTAAACTAACAAACGATAAATACGTTTTTTCATTGCCAATTTCAATTTCGATTCAAAAATTTCGTGCCTCGCAAAAGTAATATATTATGTATAAAAAAACATCACTCTTACTACTTACATTGCTGTCTGTTGTCAGCTTATACGCACAAAATACCTTTCAAAAATCTATAGAACTCCAATGGAGTCCATCAAACAGTGCCGAAAGTACGGTTTTAGAATCGGATTATGCAAAGGTGGCTGAATTTAAAGGTGCTGGATTTCAGTTGGAAGACCACAATTTTCCGATTTTCACTGCAAATTTCCCCATTCCTCAAAATGGAAAAGTGGAGGCGATTTTGAAGAATACTATTTTTGAACCTATTTTGCTTCCCAAGGTATTGAACATCAATGAGCATGTTTCTACTGAAATTGTAGCAGAGACCTATATTGCTCATAACAGAAAGCAGGTAGAGGCAATCGCTGTGTTTATTCCTATTCGTCAAAATAAATTAACAGGAAAATATGAGAAACTGGTAAGTGCAGATATTCACCTTCAATACACACCAATTACAACCCAAAACTCACTTCAAAAAGCACGAACTTATACAGAAAATTCGGTCTTGAACCAAGGCGATTTCTACAAATTTGAAGTGACCAATACAGGAATTTACAAAATCGACTTGAGTTTTATTCGGGAATTGGGTTTTGAAGGAAATGTGTCTATGGCGAATATTCGCTTGTATGGAAATGGTGGTGGCATGTTGCCCGAATTAGTGGGAGCAGAACGTACTGACGACCTACTTGAGAATCCGATTGAAGTGGTCGATAACAACAACAATGGTCAAATGGATGACCAAGATTACATCTTATTTTATGCCGAAAGCCCTCATACATGGTCTTACAATCTCAATACTGGACGCTTCAAACATACGCTTCACCCCTATTCCGAATTTACGAGTTATTTCTTGAATTTTGATTTAGGAGCAGGCAAACGAATTGCAGCACAAGAAAATGTGGAAGGAACGCCAACTATTGAAGTAAATACTTTTGATGATTATGCTTTTCACGAAGTAGAAGAACAGCACCTCAATCAAAGTGGACGTATTTGGTATGGTGAAGTTTTCAAAAGTTCAGACCCAGCGAATTTTGTTTTCGACCAATTTCAAGGTCTTGACCTCAATACACCTGTGTATGTCGAGACTCGAATGGCTTCCCGTTCTTCTCTGACGACCAATAGCTTCAATGTTTTTGCCAATAACGAACCACTTTATACCCACAGTATGACCAAAGTACGTGGCGAACAAACGGATGATTATGCTCGTGCTTCGACTTTGAACAAAGAATTTGGCGCAACAGATGATGTCATAACCATCAGCACACAATACAGCCGCAATGACATTGACGCAACAGGATGGTTGGATTATATCTCCTTGAATGTACGTAGAAACCTTGTTTTCAATGGTTCACAAATGAGCTTTAGAGATGCACAATCTGTTTCCTTCAATGGCATAGCCAAATTCAACCTAAGTTCAGTAGGCAATGCTTCACAAGTTTGGGATGTAACAGATATTGGAGCAGTTCAAAAAATAAATTTGACAGGTTCGGGAAGCAATCGTAGTTTTGTGAATAGTGCCGAAGAGTTGAGAGAATACATTGTTTTTGATGGTTCACAATTCTTAACTCCTTCAAAGGCGGTCGGAAAAGTGGCTCGTCAAAATTTGCATACGGTGGAAGCTCCTGATATGATTTTAATTACCCACCCTAATTTTATTGAAGAAGCGAATAGGTTGGCAGAGTTTCGCTTGACCAACGATGGGTTGGATGTAAAAGTAGTGCTGATTGAAGAAGTTTACAACGAATTTTCATCTGGAACACCTGACATTACTGCTATCCGAGATTACATGAAAATGTATTACGACAGAGCCGAGAATGGCGGAGAAGCAGTCAAGTATCTATTGCTTTTCGGAGATGCTTCTTTTGACTACAAAGATATTTTGCAGGGAGAGGAACACAATTTTGTGCCGACCTACGAAACCCCCACTTCAATACAGTCTTTGAGTACCTATTGCAGTGATGATTATTTTGCATTCTTAGACGACAATGAAGGTAGCAATATCAACAGTATTGACCACCGATTAGATATTGGAGTAGGACGATTGCCGATTTCAAACGAAACAGATGCAAAAGCAGTGGTGGACAAATTGGTACATTATGCCAGTAATTCATCTTTGGGAGAATGGCGAAATGTATTGACTTTTATTGCAGATGATGAAGACAGCAATCGACACTTCAAAGATGCTGAAAGCCATTCGGGTTTAATAAAAGATTCATTTCCAGAATATTTGGTAGATAAAATCTACTTGGATGCTTATGAGCAAGTTGTGACTCCTGGTGGAGGGCGTTATCCTGGTGCCAATACGGCTATCAATACCCGAATCTTCAATGGAGCATTGATTATGAATTATGTAGGACATGGAAGTGAAGAAAGTTGGGCGCATGAACGAATTTTGGGATTGAACGACATCAACAATTGGAATAACTTGGACAAAATGCCTTTCTTTATCACTGCAACGTGTAGTTTCAGCCGGTTTGACGACCCTAAACGTGTATCGGCCGGAGAAGAAACTGTATTGTCGCCCAAAGGTGGTTCGATTGCGATTATGACAACGACTCGAATTGTATTGGCTCATTCCAACCAACAACTCAATGAAGATTTTTTGCAGGCTTTGTTCAACCCTGTCAATGGCGAAATTCCTCGCATCGGAGAGATTGCTCGTTTGGCTAAAAATGCGGCAAGGAATACAGGAAAAAACAACCGAAAGTTTGGACTATTGGGCGACCCTTCGCTTCGATTGGCTTATCCCTATTATGATGTCAATACTACTTCAATTTCTACACAATCGGTAAGCGAAACGGCAGATACTTTGCGGGCTTTGACCCGTGTGACAGTGACTGGCGAAGTAGTGGGCAGAACGGGGGAGGTTTTGGAAGCCTTCAATGGTGTGGTTTACCCAACGATTTACGATAAATCTCTAAAACTGCAAACACTTGGGCAGGATAGTAAAAGTTATGTAGCAGATTTTGACCTTCGCAAAAGCGTGATTTTCAAAGGTAGAGCAAGTGCCGTGAATGGTAAATTTACTTTTTCGTTTGTGATGCCCAAAGACATTTCCTATCAGTTTGGGAATGGTAGAATCAGTTATTATGCCGAAGATGGAATGATTGATGCCAATGGTTTCGATGATGATATTGTGATTGGAGGAATTGACGATGAAGATACAATTCAAGATAATGAAGGCCCTTTAGTAGAGGTATTTATGAACGATGACAGCTTTATTCAAGGCGGGATGACAAGCTCCAATCCTGTTTTATTTGTCAAACTAAAAGACGAAAGTGGTATCAATACAGTCAGTACAGGAATTGGTCACGACATCACAGGTTTGATGGATGAACAAACGGCAAATACGCTGGTCTTAAACGAACACTACAAAGCAACTTTGGATTCCTATCAAGAAGGTTTTATTGAATATCCTTTGTCGAACTTGGCACCAGGCTTGCATCAAATTGAAGTAAAAGCATGGGATGTTTACAACAATTCGGGCAAAGGTTTTACGGAGTTTTTGGTGGCTGAATCGGCTGAATTGGCTTTGGACGCAGTATTGAACTTTCCGAATCCTGTAATTGACCAAACCTCATTTACGTTTGAACACAACCGAGCTGGAGATGAGTTGCAAGTAGAAATCAATATCTATACGACTGCAGGCAGTTTGGTCAGAAGCTTGGGCCAAACGATTGACGCAACAGGTTTTCGCACCAAGGTAGAATGGGACGGAACAGATAGAGAGGGACAGGCTTTAGGAGCTGGAATGTATTTTTATGAAGTCAAAGTAACGGACTCCAGTAGTACAACGGTTCGGAAACACGAGCAGTTGGTGATATTGAAGTAATGAAATTTAGAAATGGGAATAGAGAAGTGAGATTATTTTTCGATAATTCATTGATAATCTTGCAGAACTCTTCAATATCCATAAAATAGAAACCCCTTGATTGAATTTCATTCTCATTCAATTAAGGGGTTTCTATTTTCTTCAACAAATGATTTTTCTAAAATCACTCTGTCCATGATGAATTATTCACTTTATCCACCGTCCACCGTCCACCGTCTCCCGTCCAC
>JBMYXW010000075.1:0-9192 GCA_049608825.1 Chitinophagales bacterium | reverse complement strand
TTTCCAAATGTTGCCAAAGTTTTCGTTCATTACTCTGTTCCTCCGTGCCTCTGTGTTCAGTTTTAATCCCAGAGACTAAATCATTCTGTGCCTCCGTGCCTCTGTGTTCATTCAACCGATATATAAAATAAAACGACAATAAAAAAGTACAGGCATCAAGCAAAAATAACTGTATCTCATTCACAAACAACAGTAGAAAACCTGCAATTGCAGGCCCAACAAACAAGGCATACTGCCAAGAAGTGTGAATCAAAGAATTGGCTTGAAGTTGTTTGTTGGGAGGAACAATTTTTCCAACCAAAGCATCACGAGCAGGATTGAACAGCGTATTAAAAGAAGCAATTGCGAAAGTGAACAGCCCCAATACCAAGCCATTCAAACCACCCACATAATACAAAATCGGAATACACGCTACCAAAATTGCCCTCGCCACATCCGCCAACAGCATGATTCGCCGCTTGTCGAACCTATCCACCAATGCCCCACTAAATAAGCCAAACAACAAACTCGGCAAATAACCAGACATTGCTATCAAACCTGTTGCAGCATTCGAGCCTGTCAACTCCAATAGAATCCACAATAAGGCGATTTCAAAAATGGAATCGCCTGATTGTGAAATGGTTTGACCCGTAAAAAGATTAAAAACATTGTGGTTGATGAAGAGGCGGTTAAACCATGAGTTTTTTTTAGTGGGTTTACTCATCTTTTATTCCTCCGCCAAAAATGGATAACGGTAATCCTTTGGAGGATTGAAGTTTTCTTTGATGGAACGAGCCGAAACCCAACGAACCAAATTGAGGTAAGAACCTGCTTTGTCGTTTGTTCCCGAAGCCCTTGCACCACCAAAAGGTTGTTGATTTACGACTGCACCAGTAGGTTTGTCATTGATGTAGAAATTACCTGCTGCATTTCGAAGTTTATAGGCTGCATCCACAATCGCCTGACGGTCTTGTGAAAAGATAGCTCCTGTTAAAGCATAAGGAGAGGTATTGTCAAGAATTTCTAAAGTTTCGTCAAATTTATTCTCGTCATACACATAAATCGTCAAAACAGGGCCAAACAACTCGTCACACATCGTTGCAGATTTGGGGTCTTGTGTGTGGATAACTGTTGGTGAAATAAAATAGCCTACTTCCTTGCTGTATGTTCCCCCTGCAATAATTTCTACATTGTCTGCCTTTTTTGCATCATCAATATAGGCTGCAATCTTGTCAAATGATTTTTCGTCAATCACCGCATTGATAAAGTTTCGGAAATCTTCAACTGTTCCCATTTTGAAGGAATTGACCATTTCGACCAAACCCGATTTCACTTCATTCCACAAATTAGAAGGAACATAAGCTCTGGAAGCCGCCGAACATTTTTGACCTTGATACTCAAAAGCTCCTCTCGCCAATGCCACTATCAAAGCCTTTGCATCTGCTGAAGGATGTGCCATCACGAAATCCTTACCGCCCGTTTCACCAACGATTCGAGGATAAGATTTGTATTTCGACATGTTTTCACCAATCGTTTTCCACATATAGTTGAACGTGCCTGTCGAACCCGTAAAATGGATTCCTGCAAAATCTCGGTGTGAAAAACAGATATTTCCAGTCGTTGGGCCATCGGTGTAAATCATGTTGATTACGCCATCAGGTAAGCCTGCTTCACGGAATAATTCCATCAAAACATGTGCTGAATAAATCTGTGTAGTTGCTGGTTTCCAAACAACTGTATTCCCCATCAAGGCAGGTGCTGCGGGCAAGTTGGCTGCAATAGAGGTAAAATTGAAGGGAGTCACTGCAAATACAAAACCCTCCAATGCTCGGTATTCAGAACGATTCCAAATTCCATCAGCTGAATCAGGCTGACCTGCATAGATTTCGGTCATATAGGACACATTGAAGCGGAAAAAATCTATCAATTCACAGGCAGCATCAATTTCTGCTTGATAGGCATTTTTACTTTGCCCCAACATCGTTGAAGCATTGATTCTTTGCCGAAAAGGTCCAGCTAAAAGTTCTGCTGCCTTCAAAAAAATAGACGCTCGATGTTCCCAAGGCATCATTTCCCAGCTTTCTTTGGCCGCCAATGCCGCATCAATCGCTTGGTGAACATGGTTTTCGTCGCCCTGGTGATAATAGCCCAATGTGTGCGCCAACTCGTGTGGAGGGTGTACAGAAACTTTGTTATCGGTTCGCACTTCTTTGCCTCCAATGAACATAGGCATGTCTGTTTCTTCGCTTTTCATCTTTTTGAGCGTAGCTTTCAATTCTGTTTTTTCGGGAGAATTGGGAGCATAACTCAATACAGGTTCATTATCAGGATAAGGTACATTGAAGAATCCTTTTGACATTGTTTGTTTTGTTTTTAGTGTTTTAAAAAATCACTTCTCCGCCCTCATCTGAGGAAAGAAAAGCACATCTTGAATAGAAGGTTGATTCAACATTGCCATCGCCAGACGGTCAATACCAATACCAATACCAGCTGTAGGAGGCATTCCGTACTCCAAAGCTCGCAAGAAATCCTCATCCAAAACCATTGCCTCATCGTCACCTCGTTTACCAAGCGACAATTGTTCCTCAAAGCGTTCACGTTGGTCAATTGGGTTGTTTAGCTCCGAAAAGGCATTGCAGAACTCTTTGCCATTGAAGATACCTTCAAAACGCTCGACCAAACCCTCTTCCGTGCGGTGTTTTTTGGCAAGCGGCGACATTTCGACAGGATAATTGGTAATAAAAGTCGGTTGAATTAAATTCGGCTCACATTTCTCGCCAAAAATTTCGTCAATGATTTTGCCCTTGCCCAATTTTGCATCAATGTGAATCTCCAATTTTTTAGCCGTTTCACGAAGAGCCGCCTCGTCCATTCCCGAAATATCGATGCCCGTAAAATGCTCAATCGCTTCAAACATTGTGTAGCGTTTCCACGGACGTTTGAAGTCAATCGTGTTTTCGCCCATCTGAAATTTGGTCGTACCGTTCAAATCCATCGCCACTTTTTCGAGCATCTCCTCGGTGAAGTTCATCATCCATTCGTAGTCCTTGTAGGCTACATAGAGTTCGACTTGTGTGAACTCGGGATTGTGGAAACGACTCATTCCTTCGTTGCGGAAATCTTTGGAGAACTCATACACCCCATCAAATCCACCGACAATCAATCGCTTCAAATACAACTCATTTGCAATTCGTAAGTACAAAGTCATATCGAGCGTATTGTGATGCGTCTTAAACGGACGAGCCGCTGCACCACCATACAAAGGCTGCAAAATGGGCGTTTCGACCTCCAAATATCCATGCTTGTTCATAAACTCTCGCATAGAGTTCACCATCTTCGTGCGCTTGATAAATACCTCACGAATCTGTGGATTGACCACCAAATCGGCATAGCGTTGGCGGTAGCGAAATTCAGGGTCGGTCACTTCATTGTAGCGTTCACCGTCTTTTTCTTTCACAATCGGCAAAGGCTTGAGCGATTTGGTAAGGAGCTTCAATTCACTGACATGAATACTCGTGTGACCTGTTTTGGTTTTAAAAACACGACCTTTCACGCCAATAAAGTCACCAATATCGAGCAGTTTTTTGAAGAGTTTGTTGTATAAATTTTTATCCTCACCAGGACAAATTTCATCCCGATTGACATAGATTTGAATCTTGTCCGTCGAATCTTGAAGTACTGCAAAAGAAGCCTTACCCATGATGCGTTTACCCATCAATCGACCTGCCAAACTCACTTCTTGAAAGTTCTTCTTTTCATCATCATAATCTGCCAATATCTGCTTTGCCGTTGCATTGATTTCAAAAGTTTCGGGCGGATAAGGGTTGATTCCCAAATCAATAATCTTCTGCAATGCGTCTCTTCTAACTTGTTCCTGTTCGCTCAGTATTCTTGCCATGATATCTTTAGTATCGTTTAAAACTTTAATTCATTTCACTTTTAGTGTAAGGTGTAAATCCCTTAGGACTTCAATATTTGTAGAATAAATGAGAAATCTTCCTATTCAACTCCTATGGTTTGGTGGTTGCTTTCCTATAAACTCCTTCTACAAATATTTATACTCCTAACGGAGTAATACTATTTAAAAACCAATATTGTTTTCAGACAGTTCCATACCCTTCAATAAACACACAAAGGTAAGGAAACTTTACAGAAAAAAAATGAACTTTTAAGGACTGTGAGAGTGTAGTATATAAATAGCCAATATATTTTTCGTAATCTTAGGTTTCTTATAGGTATCGGATACTTCTGAAAGTATCCGATACCTGAAATCGAACAATTTTCTTATGCAAAACTCCAAAATATACCGCCGTTCCTACCGCATCCGCAAAGCCTACTGGACAGCCTTTGTGGTGATGATGAGCTACTTCAAAGTCTATCTACTCAGCAAATTCTTCGGTAAAAGCTATTACGAAAAGCGACTCAATGGACTGCACATCAAAAATGCCAATCGGGTCAAAAAAACCATCCTTCAATTGCAAGGACTTTTTATTAAAGTTGGGCAATTGCTTTCTATCCTTACCAATTTTCTACCCGAAGCCTTTCAAGCACCTTTGGACGAATTGCAAGACAAAATCCCTGCCCGTCCGATTTCGGAGATTCGCCAGAGAATTCTGACAGAACTGGGTGACACACCCAAAAACCTCTTCAAAACCTTCAATGAAACACCCATTGCAGCCGCTTCAATTGGTCAGGCACACAAGGCGACCTTGAAGGATGGAAGTGTGGTGGTGGTCAAAGTTCAGCACGCCAATATCGAACTCATCGCAGAAACCGACCTCCACATCATCGAACGCCTCACCAAATTGACGGCATGGTTTTTCGAAATCAAAGGCATCGAATATACCTATACGCAGGTGCGACAAATGATTGAAGAAGAACTGGATTTTGAGCAGGAAGCGAGGGCGATGCAGCGCATCAAGGAAAATTTGAAGGACGAAAAAGGCTTGGTGATTCCCGAAGTTTATACGGAGTTTTCGACTTCGAGGGTGATGACCACTTCTTTTTGTGAGGGGGTCAAAATCAACGACATTGCCCAGTTAGACAAGTGGAAAATCGACAAACGTTCGGTGTCGGATAGATTGGTTCATGCCTATTGTCAGATGGTTTTTGAGGATGGATTTTACCATGCCGACCCGCATCCTGGCAATATTCTGGTGCAAAAAGACGGTACGATTGTGCTGTTGGATTTTGGCGCAACGGCTTCTATTCAGCCTGTTATGCGGACGGGTTTGCTGCAATTGATTGAAGGGGCTGCCAAAAACGATACCCAAAGAATCATTGAAGCTCTCAAAACGGTGGGTTTTATTGCAGACGATAAAGAGGCGATTCGCATTGCGGAGAAGGTGATTGATGCTTTTCGGAATTTCCTTCAAAACGAGATTCAGTTTGAGGGGATGAATTTGAAGGACATCAAGGTCAATCCTTTCGAGAGTAGTTTTTTTAAGTTGGCGATGGAGGTCGGTATCAAGGAACTGACCAATATCGTGCAAGTTCCCAAAGACTATGTTTTGCTGAATCGCATGGTGACTTTGCTGATGGGGATTTGCAATACGCTGGATATTCACAGCAATCCTTTGGAGGTCGTGCAGCCTTATCTCCAAAAGTTTTTGATGAACGAGAAGGGCGATACGGTCAAGTTCGTGAAGGAATTGGTGCAACAGATGGCGACCAATGCTTTGTCTTTGCCTGGTGATTTGCGGAAGGTTTTGTATCAGGCGCATCGGGGGGAATTGGAGGTGCAAGTGGTCGGCAATCAAGAACGAACGAGGATGCTCTACTTTTTGGGGCAGCAGTTGATTTACACCGTTTTGCTGATTGCAGTGGGGGCGTTTACTTGGTTATTCTATCAGGCGGGGGAACTGAAATGGTGTCAGTATGGTTTGGGAATGGGAGTTTTTTTGGTTTTGATGATGGTGAGGGCGATGCGGAAAGCGGGGAAGGAATTGAAAAATGCTCATTAGCGGTGGGTTTCGAAACCCACCGCTAATGAGCATTTCACAAGAATAGCTTTCTACTAAACCACCAACATATCTTTCATACTAAATACTCCTTTCCTTTCTCCTTCAATCAACCATTCCGCCGCTTTAATCGCTCCCAAAGCAAATCCTGCACGGGTATGTGCTGTATGTTTGATTTCAATAGTGTCAATATCAGAAGAATAAGTAATAACATGCGTTCCTTTGACATCCTCTTTTCGATGTGAAACAATTCCAATTACATCTTCATACGGACTTACTTCATTTGTCCAATCATAATATTTTGATTCATCCACATCCATGATTCCTTCTGCAAGTGTAATAGCTGTTCCACTTGGTGCATCCAGTTTTTGGGTGTGGTGGATTTCGTCGATTTGAAGGTGGTAGTTGGGGTAATCCGCCATCATCTTTGCCAGTTTTCGATTGAATTCAAAAAACAGGTTTACGCCAATGCTGAAATTAGAGGCGTAGAATAGGGCTTGTTTTTGTTGTTCACACAATTGGGTGATTTCCTCCAATCTGTCCAGCCAAGCGGTTGTGCCTACTACAATGGGAACATTGGCTTCAAAACACTTTAAAATATTATTGAAGGCTGCATCGGGTGTACTAAATTCTATAGCTACATCTGCTTTTCGCAGGTTTTCGGTGGTCAACTTGGAGGCGTTTTGACTGTTGATTTTGAGGACAATATCGTGTTTGCCTTCTATCAATCCTTCAATGGTTCTACCCATTTTACCATATCCTATAATTGCGATTTTCATGTTGTTTTTTGGTTTTGCTGTGAGGTTTTGTTTTAATTTGGGAGCTAACATAAGGAATAATTTTGGGAATTGAAGGGATAGAGATTGAAGCGGTTAGAAATAAAAAATTTACCTTGTGAGCGTATTTCAAACAAAATAGCCAAATAGAGAATTTGGACGTTCCTTTTCATTTTGTTTCCCAATCCCAATAATGGCATTTTTACTTTTTCGTGGCAAAACATTTCCGCTATTTCCGACTACGAATTGTATATTGCAGATATTTATGGCAAAGAAATTTTTCGCTACAAAGGAAACAATGTACGACTTCCAATAAATTTAACTACTTTTCCTTCAGGAATTTATTTCTTGCAAGTCCAACAAAATGAACAGGTTTGGGCTTCAAAAGTTGCGGTTCATTAGTATCGTGATTGGACTTTGGGTGCGAGATGCGAGATGCGAGATGCGAGAAAATAAAAATAAGCTGTTAAACAAATTTCAAATAAAACCCAATCATCAAGTTTTGAGTTTGAATTTGTACCTTGAATTTGAATTTTCATAAACCCCATCCATTTATGCAGTACAACAACGAAAAAAACCGAAACACCGCCCTACTTTTTATCCGCCTACTGTTGGGCATCATTTTTTTGCTACAAGGTTATGGCAAAGTTTTTTCTATTGGAGTAGACAACCTTTACAACTCTTTTTTCATAGATTACGAAAACACCTTTCTTCCAGTTTGGCTACTCACGCTGACCGCCTATTACACCTCTTTTGCAGAATTGATTGGCGGAGCTTTGTTGGTTTTGGGTTTATTTCGCAATTTTGCACTCTATATGCTGGCAAGTGTCTTGCTCATCGTTTCTTTTGGACATGGGTTGATGATGCCAATATGGGATTTGCAACACGTTCTATTTAGAGCCATTTTGTTGATTCCTCTATTGTTATTACCCGAAGAATGGGACAATTGGCAATTGCAGAATTTGATGAATGGGAAGATAGAACGGAAATAAGAGGTGTGAAAATCCGAAAAATAGATTATGGTTTAATTTATTCACAATTCACGTTAAAATCTCGCTTCTAACTTCTCTTTTCTCGCTTAATTTAAAATACGTTTTAGAATATGAAAACAAGTTTTCTGGGATTTTTCATAAGCCTATTGTGCTTATTTGCAGCCTGTTCTACTTCTCAACTTGCTGAGGTGAATGTCAAAGACATCAAAATAAAAAAGAACAATTCGGGGGCGAACATTGCCTATCTGAATGGGAAAACTTATACAGGAAATGTTGTCTCTTTTCACTCCAATGGCAATAAGTTCACGGAGAAAAACTACAAGGAAGGGGTTGAAGAAGGGGAATGGGTGACTTACTTTGCGGATGGCAAAAAAATGACTTCAGGAAATATCGTCAATGGTCAAAATCACGGCACTTTTTACACTTGGTATGCGAATGGTGAGGTCAAGTATGAGCAGCCTTATACGAATGGCAAAAAGCATGGCAAGTGGCTGTCATTCTATGAGGATGGCGCAAAATGGACACACAGAGATTTTGAAAACGATGTACTCAATGGCAAAATTTATGTTTGGACAGAAGACGGTCGTTTGGGTAAAGAAATGACCTACCACAATGGGGTTATGACAGACAAGAAATTACACTTTGAAGATTGGGAAGATGAGTAAATTGTTATATTGTTGAATTGTTATATTGTTATATTGTTATATTGTTGAATTGTTGCAATGGTAGGTAAACAAACACATCTATCAACTCAAACACCCAAACACATCTATCAACATAAACACCCAAACACATCTATCAACATAAACACATAGAGACACCTTACCTCCGCTTCATTCCTTTCTTTTTCGCAACAGGAAATTTCATGCGGTAATTCACATCCACATCCCCTTTCGATATTTTCTCCAATTTGCGCTTCATCATCCGCAGCTTCAAAGGCGAAATATGGTCGGTAAACAAGATTCCTTCAATGTGATCGTATTCATGTTGAATGACTCTGGCAGTAAATCCTGTATAAACCTCATCATAAAAATTGAAGTCCGCATCGTAGTATTGAATCCGAACCTGCTCCTCACGAGTTACACTTTCATTGATATTGGGAATACTCAAACAGCCCTCATCATAAGCCCATGCTTCTCCACTTTCTTCAATGATTTCGGCATTGATAAACACTTTTTTAATGCCTTTTTCGCCTGCAAAATCATTGTCCTCTGGCACATCTTCCAACACCTGTGCGCTATCAGCCACAAATATCCGCAAAGACAAACCTACCTGTGGTCCCGCCAATCCGACTCCTTTGGCATTGTACATCGTCTCAAACATATTGGCTACCAAATCCTTCAATTTGGGATAATCTTTGGGTATGTCTGCCGCCATTTTTCTCAAAACTGGAGTGCCATAGGCAATAATTGGAAGTATCATGAATAATTGAAAATTAGTTATTAATAATTGAAATGATGGATGACTGAATTGTTGTAATGGTGA
>JBMYXW010000074.1:0-9326 GCA_049608825.1 Chitinophagales bacterium | reverse complement strand
TCAACACATATAACATCATTTGAAGTGGATGTACCTTTGTGAATTCTAGGTCTTGGTAGGTGTCTATTTTTGAAGAAGTATCATTGGGAAATTCCATGAGATTCAATAATTAACAATTTGCTTTATTTAATAGTCTTTACTGTTTTTTTCTTTTTTGAAAAAAACAGTGTTTTATAAGCTGGCGATTAAATATATTATTTCAAAAAAAGTTTGTGTTTTTTTTACAAAAACTAAACTTTTTTATAACTAAAATCTAATTATTAGTGTTACAACATTGAGAGTGCTTTAATTCGAGGGGCATCTGGAATTCCTTAGGGGTAAAGAATTTCAGGTTGCCCTTTTGTTTTTTGCGAGAAAACTTACCTTCAATTTTCTACATTTCTTCAAAACCATTGTTTCACCAATTTTAGCAGACTGTTTTTTCACTCTTCAATAATTTTAATTTAAGAATGCAAAACAGCGAACCGACAATGCCATTTTTTCATTACATTTGTTTAGTGTTCTTTAAATACAAAGAATCCAAAACAAATACAGAAATGACGCAGTATCCAGATTTTATGATTTATGGTGCCAATGGTTATACAGGCAGACTTATTGCTCGTATAGCTGTTGAACGGGGAATGAAACCACTTTTAGCAGGTAGAAACGAAAAAGAATTAGCCGAAATGGGCAAACAGCTCAAACTTCCCTATCAAGTTTGTTCCTTAGAAGATACCAAAGCTTTGAATGATTTGGTACTAAGTGTCAAAGTCGTTTTGCATTGTGCTGGGCCTTTTGAAGATACCACTTTGCCAATGATTAAGGCTTGTATCAAAAACAAAACCCATTATCTGGACATAACAGGCGAAATTGCCGTTTTTGAAATGTTGGCACAAATGAGCGAACGTTTCAAAGAGGCAGAAATTATGGTGTTGCCAGGAGTAGGATTTGACGTCGTTCCTTCTGACTGCTTGGCGGCATATCTCAAAAATCGCTTGCCATCAGCTACACACCTAACCCTTGCCTTTACGAGCGTTGGAGGAGGTGTTTCGCATGGTACTGCTACGACCATGATTCGGAGTATTGACAAAGGTGGAGCTGTAAGAGAAAGAGGGGTAATTAAGGAAGTGCCAAGTGCTTACAAAAAACGCAGTTTTGAATTTTGGAGAGGAAGCCGAAAACTCCAAGCTGTTACAATTCCGTGGGGAGATGTTTCTACTGCTTATTACAGTACAGGAATTCCCAATATTGAAGTCTATACACCTGTCAGTTCAACTGCTTTGTGGTTTATGAAAAACGCCAATTCGATGAAATGGCTACTCAAACGCAGTTTTGTAAAAGGATTTCTACAAAAAGCAGTTGATTCTCGTCCAAGTGGTCCAAGCGACCGTCAACGAAAAAAAGCTTCCAGTTTCTTGTGGGGAGAAGTTACAGACAGTCAAGGCAATAAGGTGAGTGCAAGGTTGTCGGGACCAGAAGGCTATACCATTACCATCCTAACTGCTTTGGCGAGTGTTAAACAGGTCTTAAATGGCAAATTCAAAGTTGGTTTTCAAACTCCTTCAACTGCCTATGGATATGATTTTATTATGAAAATACCTGGAATGGTGCGAGAAGATGTATTGGTGAATCGAAAGATTGATATTCAATAATTTTAACCACAATATTCCAAAAACTCCACTGTTTTATCGTCCATATTTAATGCACATAAATGTCCCATTCCATGACCTTCATAGACACAACCTGCATCAATATCTAAAGGTAGATTTTCGTTTATATTTTCCTTAATCAACTCCCAATGTGTAGGCGTATGTCCATGGACAATTGTTCTACCATCAATTAATTCAGGGTTTAAATCTTTGTACCAATACCGCAACCACAACATGGCAAATTCATCTCGATAAATATCTGAAAGTTCTTTGGCGTATCGAAAATTGAAGCCTGCATGAACCAATAAATAGTCGTCTAATTCAAAATAATAGGAAAGATTCTCCATAAAGTCGAGATACTTTTGAGGAATGTCTTTCCAATGCTCTACACCAAAACTTTGAAGAGTGGCACCTCCTCCTGCCATCATCCAACTGTCGGCAGTCATTTCAGACTGAAACGAACGGAGGAGCATATCTTCGTGGTTTCCCATCAAACAATGCACTTGATAGCCTTCGGCTTGTAGTTTCATAATTACATCAAAAACACCCTTACTATCAGGGCCTCTGTCAATATAATCCCCTAGTAAATATAGTGTATCTTCTTTTTGAAGTTGAAGTACTTCTGTCAGCATTTTTTCAAAAGTTGCCCTACATCCATGAATGTCGGAAATTGCAAATCTTCTCATAAAATTTCATTAATAGTTGGTGGTCTAAGTTATGAATTTTGAATAAATAAATATTGAATTTTGAATGATAAGAATCTTCAAAACCAATGTTTTACAAGAATAAAATGTAAGGTTATTTTTTCAATAATCCTTTTTCACTAAAAGTCAAACGCAAAGTAATGAAAAAAACCTCAAAACAGTTATTGTTTTGAGGTTTTAAGTAATCAGACAAAAATAGCTTGAGATGTCAATTTTGATAATTGACTGATTTTTAATTTATTCAAAATTTATAATTCAACCTTCAAAATTGCACAAGTACTTACTATGATTGAATATTATGTTTAGATATTGAAGTTATCAATCCTTTGCAAAAGATCGAGTAGCAAGTTGTTCATAGTTTTTATTGAGCATTTTTACAAAATAAAGTCCTTCGGGTAAAGCAGAAGCATTGATTCTATGTTTGTCAGTGTTTTGAGGTATAGAATAATGTGCCATTTTGCGACCAATCAAATTATAGACTTCAACATACCGTACATTGGTGTTTTGCCCGATGTCTATGGTTAAATTATCTTTTACAGGATTTGGATAGACCTTGATTTGACTGATTGGGTCGTCTTCAATGCCCACCGTAAAAGCATCAGCTGTATAAGTCATCGTGATATTTACATTCGCACTATCAGCTACTGCCCAAACATGAACGACAGCTTTTCCGCTCCCTTCAATTTGAGATGGCTGAAAGTGTAAATCTAACAGCATGGAACCACCTGCTGTAATCTCCAATGACTCAGGACTATTGCTTGTATTAGGTCCCCAACAAGAAATAGGATCACAAACCAAGCTAGACCATTCCTCAGGGATATCGTTCTCTATCCTAGCCCATTTAACTAAAATTCTGTCTGGGGAATTGTTATGAATAGTGGATTTAGCTACAATTTCAAATTCTGTCAAGAAATCTCCTGCTTCAACCAATACATCAGGAGAACCTGTAAGTACTTGTGCTGCAATTGGCAATGAACCTATTGTCAGAAAGAGAGAGAGGAATAAAGAAAGTAATTTTTTGTTCATCAGCTATAGTGTATTAATGTGTTAAAAAATAAATATTTGTTTTTAGAATTGAATTGGGGAAATATAAGCAATTGTATTGTCTTTATTACAAAAATATTTCCAAAAAGTTCATTTTTTCTTGAATACTCAACAATATGACAGAAAAAAAACAATTTACACGTTCAATAGAGAAGGTGCAAATTGTTCTGATTCTTTATCGTATTTCTACATAATGAGTGTTTTACTCATTCAAAATTCAACATTTATTCATTCAGCATTGCTTAATGAGCAACAAGCAATTTTTTAGTAGCCAATATCGCATTGTCTGCTTTGAGTTGGTAAACGTAAATACCGCTTTGAAGGTGGGCTGTTTTTACTTCAATTTGTGTACTTCCTGCTACAATTGTTTGCTCCATGACCTTTCTCCCCGCAGCGTCCATTAGTGTGAATACGGCATCATGGCTAATATTGGATAGTTCAATTTGTGTTAATTGGTTACTTGGAT
Source organism: Chitinophagales bacterium (assembly GCA_049608825.1). Taxonomy (GTDB): domain Bacteria; phylum Bacteroidota; class Bacteroidia; order Chitinophagales; family UBA2359; genus JAUHXA01. The sequence continues at coordinate 5,484 of JBMYXW010000074.1, read as the reverse complement.
TGGGGTGATTTTGTGCCATACCAAAGCTTGCAATTGCACTGTCAAACTCTATATCAGTCGTCATACCATGAAACCAATCATGCGTTGCTTTCATAAAAGAATTTCGGTTGTCTAAAGTACCCATCATTTCCAATCCTATACCGACATACACGACTTTGTAATCACCTGTATTTGCTTTGATACCTGCAATTCGAGAAGAATTATTGTAATTGAAGATTGGAGTCGCAAATTCGCTACTTGGATCAGGGCGAATTTGGTCAGGGAAGAAGCTACCATCATGGTAATCAATAATTGAAGTATTGATTAAATGACCAAAATCATCGTCCTCTGATACGGCTGTTAAAGTAGTGTTTGTGCCGTTTCCATCATCCACAAATTCAGCGTGCATATAGCTTCGATAGAAGGAACCTGCAATTAGAGAATTATAAGGAGAGTTGTCGCCTTCTACTTCCCAACCCACATCTTGCCCCATCACCAATAGGTTTACACCTGCATCCATTCTGTTAATCATCATAAACAAGAACTCATCGTTTAAGGCAGGAAAAGTCCATCCTACATTGTAATAGACATTTTCCATTCCGTTCAATGCTTGAAAAGATACACCATCAATAAATGCTTTTTTGTCGATTCTGCCATAGCTTTCACTTTCTGCAAAAGCCAATCCTTCTGAAAATTGAGGTCCCCAAGCTGGGTTTTTAGCATTATCAACAATAATGTCTTTTGCTCCATTGTTTACAAAATAAGTAAGCTTCAATGGATACACAAGAGGAGCATTTTCTAAAGTAACTGTTAATTCATATCGTGCCACAGCTTTGGTTTCACCAGGTATGACATTGACACCTAAATTAGCCAATTCACCACCCTCAAAAGGCAATTGTGCATAATCAATCGGTAAATCAAATTCGCCAATGACCATAGAGGCATTCCAATCTTCAGGTGCATCCGTTGTTAGGCTGAAGATAAGGTTTTGAGAAGATTTAAAAAGTGTTGTCATAGAACCTGCAAAAGAAGCTGTTTGACCAGCATCCACTTGTTTGATGCTTGAGAATTCAGAATTTGAATATTCCACAGGAATATCAATACTCGAACCAGAATTCAATACTTGTTTATTGCTGTTATTTTGGACAAAAGCCAATATATACAATTGATCAGCGTTCCATTCTTCTTGAATTTGGAAGGAATAAGAGTAGTCAGTTGTTTCGCCCATTGCCGCAGCTTCAAAGCTATCGCCACTCATATTTGTCAACATTTTACGAAAAATATTTGGAAATTCTCTTTCACCATTAGAACCTGGAGCAGATGCATATACTTTGTTTTTTTCTACAACAGCCACCTGAATCACCCAATTCCCATTTGGAACTTCGCCATGTGTTTTGACAGAAACATTGACAGTTCCTTCAGTAGCCGTGACTCTTTCTTCTTCAACAGAAATGCTAATAGGGCTGGTGTTGGATACGATGGCATCAATCTCTGCTTGAGTTACATTTGCAGGACTTTTGCTATTTCCCCCATCGGTCAACATATCAGGCACTCCGCTTACACCATAGTAACCTACACGAGAAGTAGATTCAGACGGATTGTCATTGTACATAGGGTCAAAACCTGGCCAAGAAGTATGATAAGCAATGTGATGTGCTTGAGTTTCATTTTGAAGATACAATGCTTGAAATGCAGGATTTTGGCTTGCACATGGTCCACAAGATGCTTGTGTGAAATGCTCAAAGAGAACATATTTATGCGCTCCTTGTGCATTTGCAATAAGCATTCCTGCAAATAGTAAAAAGAAAATGGGTAATATGTTTTTCATATCAAATATTTAATTTGTGAAAAGAGGAATGAGAGGTTTATTTAATTTATGTTAGTCAATGTAGCGACAAAATTAATAGAGATAGTACTAGCATTTGTTCATTGTATCAACTTTTTTGGTATTTTTGGCGACACAGAGGAATAAAACATTTTTTTATACAAAATATTAAACATGAAACGAATGAAGAAAGTATTACAGTTTTTTTTACTTTTCTTATTTTTAGGATTAGGGACTTCATCTCAAATATCTGCTCAATGCAGTGAAGGTGAGACAGAAGTTATTTTGGTATTAAACAGTGATACCTATGGAATTGAAATGTACTGGGAAGTAGAACTTCAAGGCTTTGTTATTGCATCTGGAGGATGTGAAGACATCAAACCAGGTGGCTTGCGTCTTCAAGCTGGCTTACAAGGCTGCAATAATGTATATGCGACAGGTACTTTTGTAGAGTCAATTTGCATTCCTACAGGATTAGAAGCAACCTTTACTATGTATGATGATTATGGCGATGGTATTTGCTGTGCTTTTGGAAATGGTTCCTATCAAGTCTTAGGAGCAGAACCAGCAATACAGGGAGGTGAGTTTGCCAACTCTATGTCTCATACTTTCAAAGCAATTGGAATTGAAGCTCGAACAGATGTGGCCATGCGTTCTATTACAACAGGTAATGCGGATTACTTGGTAGAAGGACCTACTAAAATTTCAGGTAGTTTTGAGAACACAGGTACGACAACTGTTAATTCTGTGACAGTTAATTGGCAGATTGATGGCGGCAATGTTTACAAAGAAACCATTGAAGGTCTAAACATTACTCCTTACACTTTTGAGCAAATCGATTTTACCCACCTTACCAAATGGTCTGCTCTTGTAGGCGCACATGATTTGAATGTTTGGGTATCTAAAGTAAATGGTTTTGAAGATGGAGATGCAAGTAACAATATGGTAGCAAAAGTATTGAATGTAGAGCAGCAAATTACTGAGAATGATGTAGTAGTTGAACACTTTACACAAGCTTCTTGTGGCCCATGTGCTGTAAGAAATCCTGCTTTTGATGGAATGTTGGAAGCCAACCGTGCGAGAGTTGCTCCTATCAAATACCATACTTCTTGGCCTGGTGTCGATCCGATGTACAATCACAACCCATCAGAACCAAGTGACCGAGTAGATTATTACGGTGTTTCAGGTGTACCAACTGCCTTTTTGGGTGGTTCAACATCAGCCATTATTTCAGCAGACGACGAAGCAGACGTTCTTGCTTTGAGTCAAGAAGCAACTCAGTTTGTATTTGACTTAGAAGAAAGCATGAATGATATGGGAACAGGTGCGAGTATCAATGTTAAGATTACTTCAAAAGGAGACATTGCGAGTACCAATTTGGTAGCTCATGTAGTTGTTGTGGAAGAAATGGTAGAGTATGATTCTCCTCCAGGTAGCAATGGAGAGCTGGATTTCCCACAGGTAATGCGTAAAATGTTCCCTGGTTCTGGTGGTACTCCTCTTCCTTCTCAAACAGAAGGAATGGTGACGGATTTAAACTTTACGTATGACTTCCCTGACTTTGTAGATCCTGCTGAATTGAGAACCATTATTTTTGTTCAAAACAATGCTACTCGTCAAGTATTGCAAGGATATAATTCTACTGGTCAAACAGGTACGAATGTAGAAAGCAATGTAAAAGGTGGTGAAGTGCTGGGTTTAGGTGTTACTGTGGCAGTAGCTGATGAAGGCTGTCCTGGTGGTGGAGATGGTTCTGTTACAGTAGGTGCAACTCAAGCAGCTGATGATACATTTGTTGTTATCTGGGAAGATGATGCTTCCATTTTTGATGTCACACGTACAGACTTGGCTCCTGGTGTTTATACTTTCACTGTTTCGGATGCAGCAGGTACTCAAGAAACTTATTCTGTTCAAGTAGGAATAGGTGAAGGCCCTGATGTTCGATTTGAAGCACCAGAGCAGTTTTGTATTGAAGATGGTAAAATCTCTTTTGAAATCATAGGTCTTGAAGGAGGCGTATTTGCCATAGATGGCGAAGCGATTGAAGGAAACGAATGGAATCCTAGTAAAGCAGGTAGTTTCATGGTTTCTTACACATTCGATAATGGTCAATGTGCCAATACTCTTGAAAAACAAATAGAGGTTACTGATCCAATTGATGCAGAATGGACGACTGTTTCTGGTACATTGGAGTTTTGTCAAAATGATTTTCCTGTTCAGTTTATGGCCAATGATGATAATGGTACATGGACGAGTACAGGCAACGGAAAAGTTGAATTAACAGAAGAAGGCATAATGTTCTCAGCAGGTATCGGAAGTGTGCCAAATGATATTTTTGTGGTGACTTATCAAGGATGTGGTGCTTCTGTTACTAAAAACATTACAGTTTACAAGCAGCCTAGTGTAACGATTGTTACAACGCCAAGTATTTCAATTTGTGCAAGTGATGAAGAAACAGGTATCGAACTAAAAGGTATTCCTGCTATTTGTGGAGGTTGTGAATTGACCTTCAATGTATATGACGAGAACAACAACTTGGTTTATGAAGGGGAGAATGTGAATGAAGACATCTTCTATCCTGCAAAATACATTGCCAACGATATGGTTGGAGAAAGCAAATTCTATGCAGTTTCTGTAAATGGTAATTTGTGTGAAGGTCCATCAAGAGAGTTGACAGTAATGACTACTGCTGGTCCTGTAGTGAGTTTTGACGACATTGTGTACATTGAAATGGGCGAAAGCACAGTATTAGATGCTACCAACGAAGGTGCTACTTACGTTTGGTCTACAGGTGCTACAACTCCAACGATTGAAGTAAGCGAAATTGGTGATTATTCTGTTGCTATTACAGGTGCTGATGGTTGTGTAGCAAATATCGATGTAACAGTTGATTTTGTAACAAGCATTGAAGACCTTAATCAACCTACTTTGTCAAGAGCTTATCCAAATCCTGCAAATCAGCAAATGACGATTGAATTGGTTAATATTACAGAAGACTTGCAGTTGGAAGTAAGAGACTTAGCAGGTCGTTTGGTGATGACTCAAGAGGTGAAAAGTGGTACTGCTCAGATTGAAGTAAAAACCAATACTTTGTCAGAAGGTACTTACCTTTACCAATTGAGTAATGGAAACACGATTCTTTCTACTCAAAAAATCGTTGTAATGCACTAAGGCAAATTCAAATTAAAAATTCAACTACAAATTCAAGCAGTACTTTATAAGCGAACAGGTTATGTTTTAAGATTGCCTAATCTAATATTTTAGTTTGCTTGAAGTAATGCTGAATGAATTTTGAATGAGTAAAAACGCTCAAAATCAATGTGTAGAAATAGAACACCCTTAATACTTGATTGTATTAAGGGTGTTTTTGTTTTCTGCTGCAAAAAAGTACCTTTACGCTCTTTTTTTAATTATTGAAATCGACATACTGATGCCAACAAATTCATTTGACTTTTGGGGAGGAGAGACTTTATTAATAGACAAACCACTGCGATGGACTTCGTTTGATGTAGTGAGCAAACTACGGATTGCTATTTCGAGAACCCAAACACCCAGAAAAAAGATAAAAGTAGGTCATGCTGGAACTTTAGATCCTTTGGCTACGGGCTTGTTGATTATTTGTACGGGAAAAAGCACTAAGACAATCAGTGGCATACAAGCTTTGACAAAGGAATATACAG